>DATGUH010000001.1:0-13226 GCA_035301445.1 Pseudogracilibacillus sp.
AGTATGATTTTATTATATCCTGATTGAATGAAATCGGTGAGTACGGTTATAAATATGGATTAGAAAATTTTCTTCTTATCACCGCATATTTTATGTTGTATTTTTAGCTCATTCAACATAAAATATAAGGTAAGCTACAAAAAGGAGATAGTGATGATGCGAAAAATAATGAAGCAATTCTTTGCATTAACAATGATAATTACATTGGTATTTAGCTTTACAATGAACACACAAAAGACTTATGCAGCAGATGAAGGTTATAATGAACTGCTAGGAGATCCAATTGCTGTTTATGGAGCTAAATTATCAGATAGTGAATTAGAAGAAGTAAAAAGATTACTCGAAGTAGACCCTGATGCTATTCAGGAATTTGAAGTGGATGGACAAGATGCTGCAAAATATATTAATGGTAATCCAAATTCAAATATGTATTCTTCTGTAAAGATTACGCAAAAGGATAAAGGAAATGGAATTGTGATTAATATTGTCACACCCGAAAATATTACACAGGTAACGAGTGATATGTATAAGAACGCACTGTTAACAGCAGGTGTAGAAGATGCGGTAGTCGATGTTGCGTCCCCTGTGCAAGTATCTGGGCACTCCGCGTTAACAGGTATATATAAGGCCTATGATGCTGGTGGTGCAGAGCTTGATGAAGATCGTATGGAAGTAGCCAATGAAGAGTTGGACCTAACGACTGAGTTGACGAAAAAAGAAGGAATGTCAGAAGAAAAAGTAACGGAATTAATGACAGAGATTAAGAAAGAAATTGCGGAAAAAGATCCTGCTACAAGAGAAGATGTAGAAGAAATCGTCAAAGAACAGCTGGATAACTTAGAGATTGAACTAAGTGATGAAGACCGACAATTATTGATTGACCTGTTTGATAAAATAAAAGATTTGGATATCGATTTTGATAAGGTGAAAGACCAGCTTGAAGATATTGCTTCTACTCTAAAAGATAAGTTTGAAGATATTGAGATTGATGAAGGTTTTTGGGAAAAAGTAAAGAGCTTTTTCAATGATCTCATTGACAGTATTGCATCTATTTTTAAATAAGAGCTGAGAAATTTCAGCTCTTTTTCCTAATCGTTCTTCTAAATTTTGGGATAAAAAACAAAAAATTTAATAGCATTTCAACTAAATATAATTGTGTGATAATTGAGTCTACAAACAATGTAAACGCTTGCAAATCGGGTTTTCAAGAATATATAACTGATGAAAAAATACTAAAATACAAATAAGTGAGATATGTTTAAATTTTCGGACTTTAAAAATTGTATGGAAATGTACACAAAAGTATGTATAATAAAAAATACAGATACTTGTTTGAATCTGTAAATAAAAAAGGGAGGGTTCATATAACATGAACTGGAAGAAGTGGTCTTTACTGTTGACCTTAGTCTTTATGCTCAGTGTAATTCTTGTTGCATGTGGCGGCGGAAATGATAACGCTGACAAAGACAACAACTCCGGGGGAGGAGACAATTCTGGTGAAGGAGAATTAGCGGAAGAGCAAGTGTTTAATATTAATATTAAGACAGAACCGCCTTCACTTCACCCAGCAAAAGCTACTGACACTACATCAAGCGCGGTGCTTGATCAGGTTTTTGAGGGTTTGACTAGAATCAATCAGGAAACAGGTGAGCCAGAGGAAGCGATGGCTGAGGAGATTGATGTTTCTGATGATGGACTGACTTATACTTTTACTATCCGAGATGACGCTACGTGGACAAATGGAGATCCAGTAACAGCAGATGATTTCGAGTATGCTTGGAAATGGGTACTTGATCCTGAAAACGCTGATACTGAATATTCTTATCAGCTATACCCGATTAAGGGTGCTGAAGCGGCTGATACAGATGAAGGTTCTCTAGATGATGTCGGAGTAACAGCGGAAGATGAAGATACCTTGGTCGTTGAATTAGAACAACCGACTGAATATTTCTTAGATTTAACAGCATTCTATACTTTTTATCCAATTAATGAAGATGTCGTAAAAGATAATGACGATTGGGACAAAGATGCTGGAGAAGATTATGTTTCTAATGGACCATTTGAGCTTGTTGAGTGGGATCATAAAGATCAGATAGTCATTGAAAAAAATGAAGACTACTGGGATGCAGATGAAGTTACTTTAGAAACTGTTAATATGCACATGATTGATGATGAATCAACAGAGCAACAAATGTATGAAAACGGTGACTTGGATTGGGCTGGTGATCCTACAGGTGCTATTCCACTGGCAGCAATTCCAACAATGAAGGAAGAAGGAGAATTAGAAATCTCTGACCGTTCAGGGGTTTATTATATGTCATTCAACCATGATGAGGAGCCATTCGATAATGAAAATATCCGTAAGGCATTCGCATCAGCTATTGATCGGGAATCAGTTGTTGAAAACATAACCCAAAGTGAAGAGAAACCAGCAATGGGTCTTGTTCCACCTTCCATTTTCCCAGAAAACGAAGAAGGATATTTTGAGGACAACGATCCTGATGCAGCTAAAGAGTATTTAGAAGAAGGTCTTGATGAATTGGATTTGGATGAGCTTCCAAAAGTGAAGATTTCTTACAATACTGACGAAGGCCATGAGGCGATTGCACAAGCATTGCAAGACCTATGGAAAAAGAACCTTGACGTAGATGTTGAATTAAATAACGAAGAGTGGAACGTATATCTTGATTCAATGAGTGAAGGGGATTATCAAATCGGACGTATGGGTTGGATTGCTGACTTTGACGATGCGATAAACTTCCTAGAGATTTTTGAAACAGTTGGCGGGAACAACTATACGAATTGGGAAGATGAAGATTATCAAGCATTGTTAAAGGAATCTCGTGAAGAACTAGATCCAGACAAAAGAGAAGATATACTAAAAGAAGCGGAAGAAATGTTTATGGATGAAATGGTTATTGCTCCTGTTTACTTCTATACGAATACTTATGCGAAAAAAGATTATGTACACGATATTGAAGTAGGACCACTAGGAGTTATTCAGTTTAAATGGGGATACATTACTGAAGAATAAAGTTCATATGAAACTTATTATGTGAAATGAGGGGTGAAACAAATTTCACCTCTTATTTCCGTTTCACCAAAATAACAGAAGGATTCGTTCAGGAGGTGTGAATAAGGTGTTTAGGTTTTTATTAAAGCGATTTGGATATATTATTGTATCTCTGTTTTTTATAGTGACAATCACTTTTTTTATGATGCAGGCTGCGCCAGGTGGACCTTTTGCCAGTGAGCGAAAATTGCCTCCAAAAATTGAAGAACAGATGAATGAAGCTTATGGTTTGAACGATCCCTTTTACGTTCAATATTTTGATTATTTAGTCGGGATTGCAAAATGGGATTTTGGACCTTCTTTTGCATACAAAGGGCAAAGTGTTAATGATATCATTAGTAGAAGTTTTCCTTATTCTCTCATAATGGGTTTGGAAGCAATATTTTTGGCCTTATCTATAGGTATACTGCTGGGGGTTATTGCTGCATTATACCATAATAAGTTTGGGGATTACTTTGCAATGATATTTGCCGTGCTGGGAATTTCTGTCCCTAGTTTTATTTTAGCTACAATTTTACAATATGTATTTGCTCTGAAACTGCAAGTATTACCCATTGCTAAGTTTGATTCATTTGCGCATACGATTTTACCATCAATCGCACTTGCTACAACACCTCTTGCATTTATCGCCCGCTTGATGCGTTCAAGCATGTTGGATGTTTTAAATTCAGATTATATAAAAACGGCAAAAGCTAAAGGGTTGAGTGGAAGAGTTACAATTTATCGACATGGAATTCGGAATGCAATATTACCAGTTGTATCTTATTTAGGACCATTGGTTGTTGCGATTTTAACGGGTAGTTTTATTATAGAAAAGATATTTTCAATACCGGGACTTGGAAATGAATTTGTAGAAAGTGTTACGAACCGCGATTATACAGTTATTATGGGAACGACAGTATTCTTTAGTATACTATTATTAGTATCCATTTTAATTGTTGATATTATTTATGGAATGATTGACCCCCGCATTAAGATTACTGGTAAACAAGAGGGGGATGTATAAATGTCACAAACATCATTAAATCAATCTGACTTTGAACCAATTGAAATAAAGTCATCTGAAGCTGAAAAAATAGCGGGTGAAAGTACATCTTATTGGAAAGATGCTTGGCGCCGCTTTCGAAAAAATAAATTAGCAATGGCTAGTATCGTTGTAATTATCTTTTTGGCAATAATGGCAGCGTTAGGAACTGTACTTTCTGGCCAAAATTATTATGATAATGATCTTATAAATGCTAATAAACCGATGTCAGGTGAACACTGGTTTGGAACGGATAATCTTGGACGAGACTTATTTACCCGAACTTGGTATGGTGCAAGAATTTCCCTGTTCATTGGTCTAGCAGCTGCTTTTATCGATTTAGTCGTTGGCGTCATTTGGGGTTCTATATCTGGCTATATCGGTGGCAAGGTAGATGAGTATATGATGCGTATTGCAGATATCTTAACTGGTCTTCCTTACTTGCTTGTTGTAGTTTTATTGACAGTTATTTTGCCTAAAGGGTTATTTTCTATTATTCTAGCAATGACGATTACAGGCTGGATAAATATGGCGAGGATTGTCAGGGGAGAAGTTTTTCGATTAAAAACGCAGGAGTACGTACTGGCTGCTAAGTCACTAGGTTCTAATACACTCCGGATTATGTGGAAGCATTTGATTCCGAATATGTTAGGGCCAATTATCGTTACATTGACATTAACAGTGCCTACTGCCATTTTTACCGAGGCTTTCCTTAGTTTCTTAGGTCTAGGAGTACCACAACCGCAGGCGAGCTGGGGTACGATGACTTCGGATGCACTTGATTCGCTTAGATATTACCCTTATCAACTATTTTTCCCTGCATTTTTCATCTGTTTAACAATGCTTGCATTTAATGTGATAGGGGATGGTTTGCGAGATGCACTGGATCCTAAGGACCGTCGTTAATAGGGAGGAGTAAGTAATGAAGAAGAAAGTATTGGAAGTAAATAATCTGTCTGTATCATTCCATACGTATGGCGGGGAGGTACAAGCTGTACGAGATGTGAATTTTGATGTGCATGAAGGAGAAACACTTGCCATTGTTGGTGAGTCTGGTTCAGGAAAAAGTGTTACAGTGCAGTCTATCATGCGTTTAATTGCAATGCCCCCTGGTGAATTAAAAAGTGGTGAAGTGAAGTTGGATGGCGAAGAGTTAACAGCCAAATCTGATAAGCAGATGGAAGCGATTCGAGGCAAAGAGATGGGCATGATTTTTCAGGATCCAATGACATCACTGAATCCAACTATGCGTATCGGAAAGCAAATTACAGAGGGTTTAATTAAGCATCAAAACATGTCAAAAGATGAAGCGAAAAAGCGGGGAATTGATTTATTAAAACTCGTTGGTATCCCAAATCCAGAACGGCGAATTAAACAATTTCCACATGAATTTTCTGGTGGGATGCGTCAAAGAGCAATGATAGCTATTGCTTTATCATGTAACCCAAGAGTATTGATTGCAGATGAGCCGACTACAGCGCTAGATGTAACGATTCAGGCACAAATTCTCGACTTATTGAAGAATCTACAAGAAGAAACGAATACTGCGGTTGTTTTAATTACACATGACTTAGGTGTTGTTGCCAATTCAGCATCACGTGTTGCGGTCATGTATGGTGGTAAGATAGTAGAAACAGGAACCGTTGATGAGATTTTTTACAAGGCGAAACACCCATATACTTGGGGATTGCTTGGATCAATGCCAAAATTACATGAAGAGAATGAGACATTACAATCGATTCCAGGAACACCGCCGGATTTAAAAGATCCTCCAAAAGGATGTCCATTCACTGCACGTTGTCCTTTTGCCATGAAAGTGTGTGAAGGTAATATGCCGGATTATACGGAGATTACTGATACGCACAAGGCTGCTTGCTGGCTGCAGGATGAACGCGCACCAAAAGTAGATCCGCCCGAAAATGTACTGGCAGGAGGAACAGAATAATGAGTCAGGAGAAATTGGTTGAAATAAAAAAGTTAAAAAAACATTTTAAAATCAGTCGTAATGAAATATTAAAAGCAGTAGATGGCATTGAATTTGATATTTATAAAGGAGAAACCTTTGGACTTGTCGGTGAATCCGGCTGCGGTAAATCTACTGCTGGAAGATCCATTATGCGACTTTATCAAGCAACGGATGGAGAAGTCATTTTTAAAGGTGACCGGGTTCATGAAAATAAAACGTCTGCGCAGTTGAAAGAATTCAACCAGAACATGCAAATGATTTTCCAAGATCCATATGCTTCTCTGAATCCACGAATGACTGTAACGGATATCGTAGCGGAAGGACTTGATATTCACGGTCTTGTGAAATCAAAAAAAGAAAGAAAAGAACGTGTAAATGCGCTACTTGAAACAGTTGGATTGAATAAAGAGCACGGAAATCGTTATCCGCATGAATTTAGTGGTGGACAGAGACAACGTATCGGAATTGCGAGAGCGCTGGCAGTAGATCCAGAGTTTATCGTTGCTGATGAACCAATATCGGCCCTTGATGTATCGATTCAAGCACAAGTTGTGAATCTACTAAAGCAATTGCAAGTGGAACATGGTTTAACCTATTTATTTATTGCCCATGACCTGTCGATGGTACGACATATAAGTGATCGTGTTGGTGTTATGTATTTAGGAAATATGATGGAAATTGCTACAAGTAAGGATTTGTATGAAAACCCACTACATCCATACACTCGTGTTTTATTAAGTGCTGTTCCATTACCAGATCCAAAACTGGAAAGAACAAGGGAGCGAATTGAAGTACAAGGAGAGCTTCCTAGTCCGATAGATCCGCCAAGTGGTTGTGTATTCCGGACTAGATGTCCATTTGCATCAAGTGTTTGTGCAGAGGTGAAACCTGTATTTCAAGAGTACGAAAAAGATCACTGGGTTGCTTGTCACATGTTTGATGATAGATATAAAGAGGAATTTTCCTCATAAAAAATCTGCTCACCTTTTTAAGGGAGCAGATTTTTTGTGATTAATTAAACATACATTGCACTAACTTCTTTTTGTAATGCTTCATCACGTACATATTCATCGTAACTCATACTTTTATCAACAATACCTTTTGGTGTAATTTCAATGAGTCTATCAGCAATACTGTTAACAAACTCATGGTCGCTTGATGTAAAAAGTATGGAACCTTTAAACTTAATGAGTCCATTGTTTACTGCTGTAATGGATTCAAGATCCAGGTGACTCGTTGGTTCATCTAAGATTAATACGTTTGCTTTAGATAACATCATTTTCGATAACATGCAACGAACTTTTTCGCCACCTGAGAGTACTTTTGCTTTTTTAAGAGCTTCTTCACCGCTAAATAACATCCGTCCTAAAAAGCTCCGCAAAAATGTCTCCGTTTCATCCTCTGGGGAAAATTGTCTCAACCAATCTACAAGGTTTAAATCACTGTCATCAAAAAAGGCTGAATTATCTTTTGGGAAATATGACTGCGATGTTGTAACTCCCCAATGGTAAGTTCCGCTATCTGCTTCCATTTCGCCGTTTATGATTTCAAAGAGTGTCGTTTTTGCTAAGTCATCTTTTCCAACAAAGGCTACCTTTTCATTTGGATTGATGATAAAGCTAACGTTATCAAGGACCTTTTGACCGTTAATCGTTTTCGTTAAATTTTCAACCCGTAACATATCATTACCAATTTCCCTTTCTGGTGAAAAAGCGACATAAGGGAATCGACGGGATGATGGTTTGATGTCATCAAGTGTAATACTATCAAGTAGTTTCTTTCTAGATGTTGCTTGTTTTGACTTGGAAGCATTTGCGCTAAAACGGGCGATAAATGCTTGTAGGTCTTTAATTTTTTCTTCTTTCTTCTTGTTTTCTTCTTTTGCCATTTTAGTTGCAAGTTGGCTTGATTCATACCAGAAATCGTAATTCCCAATGTAGATTTCGATTTTTCCAAAGTCTACATCTGCGATATGCGTACAAACTTTGTTTAAGAAGTGACGGTCGTGGGAGACAACGATAACTGTATTTTCAAAGTGCATTAAAAAGTCTTCCAACCACTGAATGGCTTGAATGTCTAGACCATTTGTTGGCTCATCTAATAAAAGTACATCTGGATTGCCGAACAAGGCCTGAGCAAGTAATACTTTTACTTTTTCATCGTTTTTTAACTCCGACATATTCTTTTCATGTAAAGATTCATCAATCCCGATACCTGTAAGAAGAATCGCTGCATCTGAATGAGCTTCCCAACCGTTCATTTCAGCAAATTCACCTTCTAGTTCCGCTGCTTTAATACCGTCTTCTTCAGAAAAGTCTGGTTTGAGGTATATTTCATCTTTTTCTTTCATTACTTGAAATAAGCGTTCATGCCCCATTAATACAGTTTCCAATACTTGCTCATCTTCGTAAGCGAAATGGTCCTGTTTAAGAACAGCCATCCTACTATTTGGCTCCATGGAGATAGTACCCCTTTGTGGCTCAACTTCACCGGATAATATTTTCAAGAAAGTTGATTTTCCTGCTCCATTTGCACCAATAACTCCATAACAATTGCCGTTGTTGAATTGTAGATTTACATCTTCAAATAACTTTTTATCTCCGTAAGAAAGACTGACGTCTGTAACATTAATCAATTTGTTTCCTCCAATGACATAGATTCATCTGCTAGCTTAAGTGATTTACATGTTTTAGTCAACGATTAGCGTATAAGTTATTCATAGGTAAAAAAATTGTTATACCAATAATCGAAGTCATGATTTCATTTTTTGTCTGTTATTATAATCGTTAAAACTAATTTGACTCAGAATCTTGATTATTATCTTTTGTTTCTTTCTCCTGAAGTTCATCCATCACATCAATTCCTAGTGTTTCGTAGGGTACTTTAATGCGAAAAGCAATTACATTATCATCGAGATCAAATCTTTGCACACCGACTTCAAAGTTACTTTTAATATTCATTTCACTTACCTTTACATACACGGATTCTTTATCTGGTTGTATGATGACCCATTCTGGTACTGGCAAATACTTTTTCAAGTATTGCATAATTTTTTTATTTGGTAGTTTCAAATTACCAACTGAAATGGACTTTTGCTCAAGTACTAAATCACCATTATCCTGTACAACTGGATCAAAGTGAATAAGAACAGGTACAGATGTGGAAAAAATTGGTAACTCCCCTAGCAACTGTACATCTTCCTCTAAATTAATCGTATAATCGTGTTTGGAATTAGCTAATAATTTATCAATATAGGCATTGACTAAATTGTTCACATTTTGTTTAGTAGTACGCACGATAAATTCTGAGCTGTTCTCACTTTTATACTCTTTGCTGGATTCTTCTAGTTCTGTTTTTGGTATAGGGGAATATACAAACATGGCGAATAGTACAATCAATACGATATTGATTGTTATTAAAATGATAAAACGTTTTTTCCAGTTGGCTGGTTTATGCTTTTTCTTCATCTGGCTCCCCCTCATTCACAATGTATTCAAGCACTTGCTTAGCCATACGTTCATATCCCATATGATTTGGGTGAAAATTATCATCAGAAAGAAATTTCGTAGACGTATTTTCAAACAAGCCATCTGTTGGGATATAAGATACCTGGTCATATTCATCAGTGATATCCTCTCCCAACTCATTCCAATTCTCAATAATTATCTCCAACTCTTCTATATCTGGGAAATGTTCGCTAAATGGATTGTAAAATCCGACTAAATAAATATCCGCACGAGAATTCATTGATTCTAAATCCGAAAAAATTTCATGAAGTTTATTTTCGTAATTATTCTGCCCCGTTTCAAATTGGTTAATATCTAAATCTGTAAAGTTTTCTTTAAAAATCTGCATAATATCATTGGCGCCAATGGTGATTAAAATAATGTCAGCTTCTTCTAAAGACTCTTGTATTTCTGGTTCTTCCATTCGGTCGATAAGCTGATCTGTGCGATTACCACGTTTTCCGAAATTATCAATTTCTACTAGGTCATTATCTTTATTAATCGTATCTTCCAGTATGCCAACATATCCGCCATTATCTTCTTCGTCACCAACTCCTTGGGTTAAAGAATCTCCTATTGCGGTAATCTTAATATCATTTTTAAAAATACGTTTCATTGCTTTATTAAATTTGTCTGTTAAATAATCCTTAAGCGAATTATCTGCAGAAACAGTTTCCTCTTCATTTTCTTCTTCTATTTCTTCATTGTCCTCGTTTTCCTCTGTAGAGGGTTCTTCCATGTTTTCAGCCTTTTTCTCTGTTTGAATTTCTTTAATTTGTTTCATGGCAAAATGTTTTTTGATGGTAGAATAACTTAATAAAAGTATTAGTACCAATAGTATGCTTGCCGATATCCAAATGACTTTTTTAATTGTTATCACACCTGTAATCAGTTCTATGTTAACAGTATATAGTTTACCCGCTTAAATAACGACTCTAAACTTTCAAAAATTAGGAATGATTTAATGACGTTGAATTATTGTAACACAAATAATAGAACACGTGCATAAGTGGAAGCCTTAATAAAAAGAATTATCTTTAGTTAGATGAACTTTTTTTTATATCTTCTAATCATTAGTAGGAAATGCTTTAGGGAGTATTTTTTCATTACTATAGTATATGTAGAAAGCGGGAGACTTATTGCAAGTATGTTGTGGATGATTCTTTTAATTAAAATTATTTAAAATAAACCCCCACCAACGTGTGATGGGGGCTAAACTATTAGATTAGAATGGTTGCTCAGACTTTACTTTTATTGCCACATCTATGAAGTCTTTTCCAGAGATGATGACTGCATCTGTTTGTGGAATAGCAATATCTTCTGTTGTCCAAATGAGTTTTGCTTTATTAGCAGTTTCGGCGTCGATGGATGTATCTGTATAAATGACATCTATTTCTGTGTCAGCAGCATCTGCCAATTTTATTACTTGATAGCCATTTTTACTGAGCTGGCTTGCATGTTCAAAAAGACTATCAGATCCGTTGACCGCAATTGTTTTTTGGCGCAATCCTTCACTACGATCAAAAGGAGAAGAAAATAGCCATTGAACAGCGTCTTCTTCTGTTGTCTCGATGCTTGCTTCACCAGTTGCATGATGGATAGCCGCATCAAGTGTCCCAAGAATGTCTTCAATATCCTCAATTCCTACAGCCAATCTTACTAATTCTTCGGTAACACCACTTTTCTCCATTCCTGCCTCATCAAGCTGCTGGTGAGTTGTAGAAGCGGGATGAATAATAAGCGATTTAGCATCTCCGACGTTAGCAACATGGGACCATAATTCAATGTTGTTAATTAATTTTTTACCAGCTTCAAGACCGCCTTTAATACCGAAAGTTATGATAGATCCATAACCACTTGTGAAATATTTATTAGCTAATTCATGTGATGGATGCTCTTTCAAGCCTGGGAAATTGACCCATTCTACTCCAGGATGATTTTGTAGAAACTTAGCAGTCTTCAAAGCATTTTCATTATGACGTTCTAACCGGACATGTAAAGTTTCCAGTCCCTGTAATAACAAGAATGCGTTATGCGGGCTTATAGCTGCACCTGTGTCACGCAATAGTTGTACACGTAATTTAAGCGCAAAAGCCATAGCGCCCAAGTCTTTAAAGCATACACCACCATAACTTTCATCAGGCTCGGTAAAGCCAGGGAATTTAGGATTATCCCAGTTAAAGCGCCCACCGTCAACAACTACTCCACCTATGGATGTTCCATGGCCGCCAATCCATTTTGTAGCGGAATGTACGATAATATCTGCACCCCAGTGGAATGGCTTCGCAAATTTAGGAGCAAATGTATTGTCGATAATAAGTGGGATGTCGTGTTCATGCGCAATTTCAGCGACTGTTTCCACGTCAAAAACATTTAGACTGGGGTTCGTTATAATTTCTCCAAAAACAGCTTTTGTTTTGTCGTTGATAGCTGATCTGATAGCTTCTGGGTCTGATCCGTCAACGGTATGTACTTTTATTCCGAGTCTTGGAAGTGTATGTACAAATAAATTATAAGTCCCACCATATAAATTGCTGTCTGCTACAATTTCATCGCCTGCACTTGCCACGTTTAAAATAGCGTATGTAATAGCGGCCATTCCCGATGCAGTTGCTACAGCCGCAGATCCGTCTTCAAGCAATGCTACACGTTGTTCGAATGCATCAGTTGTTGGATTCATGATTCTAGTGTAAATGTTTCCAGGTTCGGCTAAAGCGAATAAATCCCGGGCATGATCCGTATCACGAAATACATAAGAAGTGGTTTGGTGAATGGGTACTGCTCTTGAACCTGTTGTCGGATCTGGTTCTTGCCCGCCGTGTAATAAAATCGTATCTTGTTTATCAAAGTTGAATGATGACATGATAAATTCCTCCCTGTAAGTTGATGTATAAATAAAAATCCTCTTCTATGGAAGAATAGAAGAGGGAATGAATTCTTTAATTTTCCCACTTATCTTCCAGACCATCGCCTGTAGGATTTGGCACCACTTTTAGCATGCTTTATGCTCATTTAGGTTGCCGGACTTCATCGGGCCTATTCCCTCCGCCACTCTTGATAAGAGAATTGATATTTAGATTAAAAACTATTATACACGTATAAAGTAAAAAGTCAACGAATTGTTTAGTATACTCAAAAAAGTCAGACAGTATTATAATATCCCTTCGATCCGTTGATTGCAGAATATAAGTAAAATTATAAAGTATACATATATATAAGTTTTGTACTCAAAATTGACTTAAAAGCCTGTGCTAGCGGTTCTTTAATTCTGTAAATCCACGAAAGAAGAGCTGCTGGAGGTATCTATCTGTTCTCTAATTCGGTAAATTCACCAATGAAGATCCAGTGCTCCTTGCTAGCGGCGCTCTAAGTCAGTAAATCCACGAATGAAGACCCGGTAGCCAATGCCCCCGGGTTTTTAAATAAATTCAGATAAAGTGTAGTTGCTACTATACAACGCTAGCGGCTTGTTGTTTACCTGTTTTATGACGAGTTTTTTGCGGCGAGTTTATGAAACAGATGTACCTTTCAAATAAAAAAGACACACAATAAAGTGAAACAATAAAATCTTGTAAGTGGAGTTTAATATTTCTTTAATTTTTTAACCCCCTATTCCTTTTCCCAAGGAAGGAGGCAGACATATATAAGATAAGCGAA
>DATGUH010000002.1:0-7982 GCA_035301445.1 Pseudogracilibacillus sp.
ATATGGACTTAAAATCATTGTTTGTTGTTTTTGTAGCATTATACCCACCCGCCTTTTTATTACTTTAATTATAACTAAAAAAAGACAAGATTCCCACATAATTCTGGAATCTTGTCTTTTTGGACTTTTTCAGTGGCCTCCTTTCTTAAGGGATGGTTTTTTTTATAGAAATATGGTACATTGAAGGTGATTATACGTACAGGAGGAAATGATAATGGGAGTCAGACCAGAAAACACACCAAATCCAAATGCAATTAAATTTACTACAGATAAAATTATTTTTGAAGGAACAGACAGTATTTCTGTTATGCCTGGCGATAAAAGTGAACATGCTATCTTGAATGATTTAATGGATCTAGATGGCGTGGATAACGTTTTTGGTTATCAAAACTTTATTACAGTCAATAAGCAATTTGACGCTGAATGGGACAATGTAAAAGATGCTGTCCTTGGAGTCTTCGAACAACACGGTTTTTAAATGTTTAAAAATGTATAACACACATAAGCCCGGATAAAATTCCGGGTTTTTTAATTTTAATAGATCATACTCATTTCCAAAAAGCACTAACAACACAAACGGAGAGATAATTGTACCTTTTTTGACATAATGACAGTATTTGTTCCTAACGAGCGGTGATTCTGCTTGAATATCTGCTCCAAAAACAGCAGAATAAACATAGATTGTTATTAATCATTGTCTTGGAGGTTTCTCCCGTGCCAAAAGCAACCAGTCATATTACGTTTATTTTTTTATTCATAACTGCTTTAACTGGAATAATCATGCGTTATACACTGCTATCTACTAATCAAAGCCTCATTCCTTATTCATTTTTGTTACATGGCCATTCCCATATTGCTCTATTGGGATGGACCTTTCTTGGAGTGTTTCTCATTTTCTTAAAACTTACTTGGCATGAATTAAACGCTAAAAATCAAGCTATTTGGATTGTGGTAAGTACACTTTTTATTACAAGTTTGATGTTTATTGCTTTTTTATACCAAGGGTACGCAGTTTACTCCATCATTTTCTCTACTTTACATATTGGTATTGAATATTGGATGGTCGTCTTTATATTTAAGAGGCTTAAAGAAATGAACAATATGCCTACTTACAGCAGATTATTCATCAAAGGTGCATTAATTTCGTTAGTTATCTCCTCCGTAGGGCCATTTGCATTAGGAGGTTTTGGGATGGCTGGTATGAAAGAATCTCCTCTTTTTGAAATGGCGATTTATTTCTTTTTACATTTTCAATATAATGGCTGGCTCTATCTCATGTTAATTGGGACATTTTTAATTATTTTGCACAAAAAGAACATCCGATTTCAACACCGTTTGATACAGAGCAGTTTCTGGATTTATTTTATTTCGCTTTTCCCCGCCTATGTCTTATCGATATTGTGGTACGGGCTTGGTATGACCGGGAAAATCCTTGCTATTTTTGGATCTGCCGGCCAGTTTATTAGCATTATTCTCCTTGTAACAGCCATTTTACAAAAAAGGAAAGCAATACAAGAACAATTTACCCAGCACATTCAAATGTCTTTATTATTCATTTTTATGCTACTTATTGCTAAATCTGTGATGGAGTTCGGTCTGTTACACGATTTTTTTGCAACTCTTATTTTTGATACAAGACCTGTTATTGTCGGTTATCTACATTTAATGCTGCTTGGTTTTATTAGTATTTTCATCCTCACCCAATACCAAATTACGGGGCTGCTTGATGAACAAAAAAATACTGTCTTATATGGGTTAGCAATATTTATCTTCGGATTTGTTATAAATGAATTGGTACTTTTCATTTCTGGATTAGCCGGTTGGAACGGCTGGAATATACCATTGACGAATGAATTATTATTTATTGCAAGTATCTTGCTCCTCATTGGTATACTGCTTATTTGGAGCTCACGCTTTTTGAAGGTGAAAACAGACAAGCCTTCTTGAATTCAAATAATATAAATGAGTTATTTTGAAGGTGCTACAATATGAATTTATCGTACCCTCGTGTGACTGTCACGCGTTACTGGAGGTAACGAATATGTTTTAATCGTCCCTTCGTGTATAGGTTCGTACATGACAGTCTCTTTGGTTTAAAGCTTACAATTGGATTTTCAGATATATAAAATGCACCCCTATGTTAAATATTAGCTTAACTCAGGGGTGCATATGCTTTTCTTAATGACTGGACAATTCGTTATTTAGTTTATTATTTTTTTTCACGTTTTTTCTGCTTAACACTCATTACAATCACAAACACTACAAACAGGGACAACAATCCAACTACAAATGCAATGAATCCCCAGTTAAATCCTGTATCATCACGTATAACAAACACTTCTGAAGATTCACGTTCCATACCAATCAGAAACTTACCATCATTATTTTTTCTAATTGTATCATCATGCAATAAACCTCTGAGTTGGACTTCGTCTGTGAGTTCCTCTTCATCGATTTCTACAGAATGTGATTCGCTGTCATTATTAATGGCTATATAGACCAATTCATTTTCATATTCTCGTTTGAATAAACTCATTCCATTACTTTCGGCAACTTGTTCTATTTCTCCGCGAGCAAGGGACGGGAATTGGTCTCGAATAGAAGCCATTTTTTCAAAAACATCTTCTAAATCAGGGTCGCTACTTGTAAATTCCACCATGTTCTGATTTTCCGGAAAACCTGGTCCATACATTGGAATTTCCGATCCTTGATAAATCATTGGAACACCTGGTGTAAAGTAAAGATAAGCCAATGCCATTTTCCATGTTGTTTCTGCATCACGACCCTGATCCGCAAAATTATTAGAGAACCTAGGGGTATTCATGTTATCTACATACAATAGACTTCTGTCATCATCTCTTTTTTGATACGTTTGAAGAATATTAGTAATTGGTTCATCCGGTTTTGTAAATACATCATTCATTGCTTCATACATTTCCGGGTTACTAATAGCATCCAAGTCTTCATTATCAAATAACGAATCAACTTGAGCATCTTCTTGCAATGCAGTAGCAATCAAATAAAAATTCGGATGCTTTTCTTTAATTTTACTTGTTAAGTCTTGCAAAAATGCTGGATCATATTGGTCTGCTGCATGAAGTGTATAACCATCAATATCCGTTTCTTCCATCCAATAATCAGCAACATCATTCAAATATGCAGCAACATCCTTATTCTTTTGGTCAAAAACAAGCACTTCATCAAGCCACTCCGTTGCGTCTATAGGTTCAACATCACTTTCTTTGAACCAATTTTCTTTTGACTCATCATTAGCCAATTCACTTGATTTAGCTATATGATTTAGATCAAGTTCTAAAAGCACTCGCATATCTAGACTGTGTGCCTCTTTAATCAATGCTTTTAAATCTTCCATTGTACCAAATTCATCTTCTACATCAAAAAAGTCATCTACCCAGTACCCATGATAGCCGTTTTCTGCATTCTCCATTATCGGGGACAGTGATACAGCTGTAAACCCTTCACTATCTAACTCTTGCAGCATATCTGTAATGCCTTGCAAGTCGCCTCCATGATAGGCATATGGATCATCGAGGTCGACTTGATCACTTGGCGCTTGATTTCCGTTATTAAAGCGATCTACAAGAATATGATACACAATCTCATCTTGGAGAATGCGTACATCTGGATCATTTCCATCATTTTCATCGTTTTCAGCAGAAACAGGAACCGCGCTCATGAATAATAGTGGCAGAATACAAAGGATAGTTCGTAATTTTGTCATATCTTGCACTCCGTATCTATTATATTACTGTTATTTTAAGATTCCTCATCCAATTTAAGGAAGGATTCCCAAAGGTAAAAATCCGAACCCGAGCACAATCGCAATCACTACTGCTATGACAAATTGTGTCCAAAAAGAGCCAGTTGGTTTGCCTTTGCTTGCTTTTACCCCAATCATTTCCATCGCTATAATCGCCCATATTCCCGCAAGAACTTTTACGATAACTAGAAAACCGATATTTGAATAGGAAGCGAATAAACTTCCACCAGAATACAGAAGGAGTAAGTAGTCCAACCGTAAAATCATGTGAAGAATTTTTGCGGGTTTCATTTTGCCGCCTTTGTACATTGAAAATGAAATAAACAGCAAAATTATTGCCAGCACCCAAGCTGTAATATGTAAATGTGCCAAATCCAATTCCTCTCCTTTTAACCTTGTTAATAATTCAAACGAAACGTTCGTTTACTTGTCTATTATACCATCTTACTCTACTATTACATAATAATCATGTTTTCATACGGTTATATACTTCCCTGCTTTTTTATTAAAAAACTGTTATAATAATGGAAGTTAATCAATTCTAGGAGGGATCGAATGGTTCAAACAAGTAAGGCTATTATTGAACAAACTCAAAAATACGGGGCAAACAATTACTTGCCACTCCCGATTGTCATACATAAAGCAGAAGGCATCTGGGTAGAAGATCCTGAAGGGAATCGTTACATGGATCTTTTAAGTGCTTATTCTGCTGTGAACCAAGGGCATTGTCATCCAAAAATTATTGCAGCACTTAAAGATCAAGCAGATAAGGTCACATTAACATCTAGAGCATTCCATAACGACCAACTTGGCCCATGGTATGAAAAGATTTGTAAACTAACTAACAAAGAAATGGCACTACCTATGAATACCGGTGCAGAAGCCGTCGAAACAGCCATTAAAACAGCTAGACGCTGGGCTTATGATGTGAAAGGTGTAGAGGACAACAAAGCAGAAATCATTGCCTGCTCCGATAATTTCCATGGACGCACAATGATGCCTGTCTCTCTTTCATCGGATGCGGACAATAAAAGAGGTTTTGGACCAATGTTACCTGGTATTAAGGTGATTCCATTCGGAGATGTAAAAGCTTTAAAAGAGGCTATTAATGAGAACACAGCTGGTTTCCTAATCGAACCTGTCCAAGGCGAAGCTGGTGTTAATATGCCTGAAGAAGGTTTTTTGAAACAGGCTTATGATGTATGTAAAGAAAATAACGTTCTATTTATGGCGGATGAAATTCAAGCAGGACTCGGACGAAGCGGGAAAATGTTTGCCTGTGATTGGGAAAATATTGAACCTGACGTACTAATCCTAGGTAAAGCTTTAGGTGGCGGTGTGATGCCTATTTCCTGTGTAGTTGCTAACGAAGACATTCTCGGTGTGTTTGAGCCAGGATCACATGGCTCGACTTTTGGTGGTAATCCACTTGCATGTGCCGTATCCATCGCTGCATTAGATGTCATTATTGATGATAAACTTCCAGAGCGTTCCCAAGAACTTGGGGAATATTTTAAAAAGGAATTACAATCCATCGATAACCCAATTATTAAAGAGGTACGTGGAAAAGGACTCTTTATCGGTATGGAACTAACGGAGAAAGCCCGCCCTTATTGTGAAAAACTAATGGAAAAGGGTCTACTATGTAAAGAAACACATGACAATGTCATTCGTTTCGCCCCACCACTGATTATCGAAAAATCAGATCTCGACTGGGCTATTGAACAAATTAAAGCAGTCATGAGCAAGTAATGAATAATAAAAGTATCCTCTTCATCTAAGGATACTTTTATTTTACCCAAATTACTTAGAGAGAGAGGAGATTCCATATTGCATAACGTACTCGTAGCAAATCGCTTAGAAGATAAGGCTTTAGAAAGGTTAAAATCAAAGGCAAATGTCACTGTTTTTATGGGCGACGCAACGCTTGAAAATCCAGCTTTTAAAGAAGCACTACAAAAAACAGAAGGCATTACTGGACTTGATTTAACGATTGATGCTGAACTACTTCAGCACGCACCAAACTTAAAGATTATCAGTAATGTATCTGTCGGCTATAATAATCTAGATCTCGATTTGATGACTAAACACAATATTATGGGGACCAATACACCTGGTGTTCTAACTGATACAGTAGCTGATCTTGGATTTGCTTTACTCATGGCAAGTGCTAGAAGACTTCCAGAACTAGATCATTACGTTAAAAGTGGTAAATGGAATAATGATTTAACCGCAGAATATTACGGTATTGATATTCATCATAAAACAATTGGTATCATCGGCATGGGAAATATAGGACAAGCTATCGCAAAACGTGCCTACTTCGGCTTTGATATGAATGTTATTTATAACAGCCGCAGCTCGAAGCCAGAAGCTGAGAAAAAATTCAACGCTACATATGCATCTATTGACGACGTGATGAAAAAGGCTGATTTTGTTGTACTTATGACCCCACTAACACCAGAAACAACCGGACTCATTACAAAGCGTGAATTTTCCCTAATGAAGGATTCGGCTATTTTTATCAACATGTCACGTGGACAAACCATTATCGAAAAGGACTTAATTGAGGTGCTTAAAGCCGGAAAAATTCGGGGTGCTGGACTTGATGTTTTTGAAACAGAACCAATTGAAAAAGACAATCCACTGCTTAGTATGCCAAACGTCGTTACACTACCACATATAGGGTCATCCACCTATCAAACAGAACTTGCTATGTCAGAGCTTGCTGTAGATAATTTGCTTGCAGGGTTAAATGGTGAGAAGCCTGCTAATTTATTGAATACAACAGTTTGGGAAAGAAATTAATAGACACCCAAATCATAAAGTTTAGTTAATCTCTTCTTCAACTTGATAAAAGTTATCATAGATATGACCACAATTAGTCGTACATTGACAGTGGTCATATTTATTTTTTTATTAATTTTTCTTTATTTCCGAATAAAACAGAAATTCGAATGCACCCCCAAAAACATGGGACAATATATATTTTTTTAAGAAAATTTCACTTATAAATTTATATAAACAACGGTATATAAATAAAAATCCCCAAAGCTACAATAACAACTAATAATAGAATACTTTTCCAACGTTTTCGTTTCCAGAATAGAAGCGAAACGATAATACCTTGCAAAAATATGAAAGTTGCACCGATAATAATCATCCAAAGAAATCCAAATATCCCCCCTAACACGTTGATGAATATACCAACAGGCATTAGGGCAATCAAAAGGATATAGGCAGGACTTCTTTTAATTTGTTGCAATATTTGTTTTTGTTTCTGCTCTGAAAAACTGTCATATTCCACAAGACTAAACCAACCAGTAATGATTACTATCGCACCAGTTACCGTGATTGTTCCCATACGGAGAACTCTCTCCTTTCTATAATTTAGCTTCACACAATACAGTTCTTCCTATCGATATCCACATTCCCTTTATATCTTTCCCATAATCTTTATTTAATGTACAACTAAAACACTCAAAAGAACTTAAATAGAACAACATTATTCACTATTGTTTATACCGTGAATTTGTAGTAAAACTTATATAAATAATTGATTTGATCCCGGCACAAAACATACAGTCTTTTTGACTAATTCTGTATATACATAAAAAGCAAATAAAAGGTCATAATGATAAAAGATTGTGGTTTGTCATCTACCCATATTTTATCTAGTTTTTTAGAACGCTTTAGATGGCAATCCAGTTATGTGAGGAGGAAATAGGATGTCTGATCATGATGATAAAGATAAAAAAGATATAACTGACAAAGACAAAACATTCGATCCAAGTAGACGACGTTTTGTTAAAAATACAGGAATGGTCATTGGAGGGGTTGCTGGCGGTTCTTTGTTTGGCGGACTTTTGACGAATCAATACCAATCAAAAGATGAAACTTCTACTAAAAGTGAAACAACCAACCATCTACAACAAGCCCGCACATTTTTTAGTCGTAGCGAAGACTTTGAAACGCTAGCTGCTGCAACGGAGAGAATTTTTCCAAAAGATGATTTAGGGCCTGGAGCTATTGAGTTGGGAGTACCATATTTTATTGATAAGCAGTTATCAGGTTCATGGGGAACTAATGCTCACGCTTATATGCATGACCCTTTCATGCGAAATCAAGAAGTTGAAAATTATCAAAAGAAAGATACGAAACAAGATAAAACAGGCCCGAATGCATCTACCCAAGCGCCAAC
>DATGUH010000003.1:0-3956 GCA_035301445.1 Pseudogracilibacillus sp.
GTGCAATGCGCCCTTTCATCATAACTGCACCAAATGATGAACATATTTTACAATTAATTCTTCCTGTTCGAACGTACTAATTAAACGATTAATAAAATAACAGAAGATGTATTTAAACTAAAAGCAAGGACATAATGAAAATAACTAATATAAAAACGAACATTCAGCTGATGAACGAGGCATATTTCCAGAGCGATATTCATCACTAGAATAGTTCGTTTTTTACTTTATAAAATTTTTTTATCACAGCTTTTTATATCTATCGTTAATAAAAAAATCAATTTTAAGCATATTAGGGGCGTTTTTATAGTTTTTAAGGGTAATACCTTCCAAAAGTGATAAAACTTTAGTAAAATAGATATATTGAGCAATCAAGGCATGAACATTTTAAGAAACCCCAATAAACGGATTAAATTTTAAGTGATTAAACAAAGGAATGGATAAAGTGGAAAAAATATCTATTACAGATGAACATATAAACTTAGGACAATTTCTAAAATTGACAAACCTATTTGATTCAGGGGGATTCATAAAAAATTACTTACAAAATGAAGGTGTTTTTGTCAATAATGTTAAAGAACATCGTAGAGGAAGAAAATTATATAACGATGATGTTGTTCAAATCGATGAATCAAATATTTTTATTTTACATGCTGAAAAATGAGGCCGTCTAATGTATTTAAAAGAATTGCAGCTTAAACATTTTCGTAATTATGAATCTCTGGATATTAAATTCGATAATAGTATTAATGTCATTATTGGTGAAAATGCCCAAGGAAAAACCAACTTACTAGAAGCAATATATTTATTAGCATTTAGTAAATCATATCGAACAGCAAATGATAAAGAATTGATTCAGTGGAATGAAGAATTTGCTAAAATCACTGGTAAGCTCGTAAAAGAAAACGCAAAACCACTACCAATGGAATTGATCTATCATTCCCAAGGTAAAAAGGCAAAAATCAATCATCTTGAGCAAAAAAGATTAAGTGAATTTATTGGTACAATGAATGTTGTAATGTTTGCACCGGAAGATCTAGCACTCGTTAAAGGATCGCCTCAAGTTCGCCGTCGGTTTATTGATATGGAATTAGGACAGATAGAACCGATGTATTTATACCACTTAGCTCAATATCAAAAAGTACTTAAACAACGCAATCATTTATTAAAACAATTACGACATGAAGCTACTGATAAGGCATTCTTATTCGTATTGACAGATCAACTTATACAACACGCACTCGTTATATTGAAAAAGAGATTCCACTTTTTAGAACTTTTAAAGTCTTGGGCGATTCCGATTCATAAACAAATCAGTAGAGGCTTAGAAACATTGAAAATAGCATACTCCTCCCCTATTTCTGTATTAGAAACAGATGGAGAGGAGACAATGGAGAATAAACTGCGTAATGCCTACCAAAAGAATGAACAAAATGAAATTTATAGAGGAACAACCCTAGTAGGTCCACACCGTGACGACTTATTATTCTTTATTAACGATAAAGAAGTGAAACAATTTGGATCACAAGGGCAGCAACGGACTACAGCACTTTCTTTAAAACTAGCTGAAATTGATTTGATTTATGATCAGATGAATGATTATCCAATATTGCTATTGGATGATGTGTTGAGTGAGTTGGATACATTTAGACAATCCCATTTATTAAGTGCGATAGAAGGAAGAGTGCAGACTTTTGTAACAACAACATCAGTAGAAGGAATTCATCATGAAACATTGAAACAAGCACAAATTCATACAATTGAAGATGGGATGATTTTGTAAAAGGAAGGATTACTATTGTTTATATATATAGGCAACGATTATGTAGTTGAGTCCAAAAAGATTATCGCAATTTTTGATATGGAACTTGTTCGCCAATCTAAAAGGCTTACATCCATTGTAAAAACTAAAGAAAAGGATAAACAGTTATATGGCAGTAAAAGTGATGCAAAGTCCATCATATTAACAGAAGATGCCATATATTTAAGTCCGCTTTCCACATTGACGCTAAAAAATAGAGATGAATTGTATCAAACTATCTCTTAAGTTTATACATGAATATGATGAAATGAAGGTGAATTGAATTTATGGAAGATAAAGTAATGCAAGATCAGGCATATGGTGCAGATCAAATTCAAGTACTGGAAGGATTAGAGGCTGTTAGAAAGCGGCCAAGTATGTATATTGGCTCAACTAGTTCTAAAGGGCTCCATCATTTAGTATGGGAAATTACGGATAATAGTATTGATGAGGCACTTGCTGGATACTGTACGTTGATTAATGTAGTTATCGAAGAAGATAACAGTATTACGGTTAAAGATAATGGCCGAGGCATCCCCGTCGATATTCATGAAGACTCTGGAAAACCAGCTGTCGAATTAATTCTTACCGAACTGCATGCCGGTGGAAAATTTGGCGGAGGTGGATATAAAGTATCTGGTGGATTACATGGTGTTGGCGCATCAGTTGTAAATGCTGTCTCCTCCCATTTGGATGTATATGTTCATCTTGATAATAAAATTCACTATTTACATTTTGAAAGAGGTATAGCCCAAGGTCAAATTGCAGTTATTGGAGATACTGATATAACTGGTACTGTTATTAACTTTAAACCAGATCCAGAAATTTTCAATGAAACGACAGAATATGATTATGATATTTTGAAAAATCGTTTACGTGAATTGGCCTTCTTGAATCGAAAATTAACGATTACGCTAGAAGATGAACGTGATGAGGAAAGAGAAAAAGTTGAGTTTTATTATGAAGGCGGAATTCAATCCTATGTTGAATTTATGAATCGGACAAAAGAAGTTTTACATGAACCTATTTATGCCGAAGGTGAAGCAAATAATATTGAAGCTGAAATAGCTCTTCAATACAATGATGGTTTTCAGAGCAATTTATTTTCATTCGCCAATAATATTCATACGTATGAAGGTGGAACGCATGAACAAGGTTTTCGTACTGCCCTAACACGAGCGATTAACGACTATGCACGGAAAAGTAATTTATTTAAAGAAGATGATGATAATTTAACAGGTGATGACGTTCGAGAAGGTATGACAGCAATCGTTTCTATAAAACATACCGATCCTCAATTCGAAGGTCAAACGAAAACAAAACTAGGTAATAGTGATGCTAGAACAGTTACAGAAGGTATTTTTAATGATGCATTTTCGAAGTTTTTATTTGAAAATCCTGATACAGGAAAAATTATCGTTGAAAAAGGCCTTATGGCATCTCGTGCCCGGGTAGCAGCGAAAAAGGCACGTGAATTGACTAGAAGAAAAAGTGCTTTAGAAATATCAAATTTACCTGGTAAATTGTCAGACTGCTCTTCTAGAGACCCTGAACAAAGTGAATTGTATATTGTGGAGGGTGATTCTGCAGGTGGGTCAGCTAAATCTGGCCGGGATCGGCATTTCCAGGCAATTTTACCGTTACGAGGGAAAATTTTAAACGTTGAAAAAGCACGATTAGATAGAATTTTATCCAATAACGAAGTACGGATGATGATTACAGCGTTAGGAACAGGAATTGCGGAAGATTTTGATATTACAAAGGCTCGTTACCATAAAATTATTATTATGACGGATGCTGATGTGGATGGTGCTCATATTCGAACCTTACTGTTGACATTCTTCTATCGTTATATGAAACCATTGATCGAACATGGGTATGTTTATATAGCACAACCACCACTTTATAAAGTGAAACAAGGGAAAAAAGAACATTATGTATTTGATGATGCTGCTCTTGATGAATTAATGGCAGAGCTTCCATCTTCTCCAAAACCAGAATTGCAACGTTACAAAGGTCTTGGTGAAATGAATGACGATCAATTATGGGAAACGACAATGAATCCGGAAAGCCGGACACTTTTACAAGTTGATTTGAAAGATGCTATTGAAGCAGATGAAGTCTTTAATATCCTGATGGGTGATAATGTAAAACC
>DATGUH010000004.1:0-7137 GCA_035301445.1 Pseudogracilibacillus sp.
ACGAAGATAGTAGCCCACGGCTACAATAATCACATCCTGCTGAAATTGCTTTCCTTTAAAATGATTCATCGTCATTCCTCCTGCTATCTTTTTCTATTATTCTACCTTATTTGATAGTAGATTTAAAACTTTGCAACAGAACCGAAAATAGATACCCAGATTACGATAGGACAGAAGATGAGATTTTTCTTACTTTACATGTAAATAAAGCCCATGTGGGAAGCTCGCCCTCTTTAGGTCGCTTGATTCATAGACAAAACGAAACGGAAATAGATAGTTTCGAAAAAGATTGGGGTAAAAAACCAAGTAAAACAGATTATAGATTATATAATTCCTTTAATACAAAATTTAGCGAAATGATGGAGGACGGGGATTATTATAAAAAAATAAATGCTGGTGAAGTCGATTTTACAGAGGTAGTAGAGAGAGTTTCTGATAATGCCCAAAAAGAAATTGCCTGGGAAGAAGATATAGAAATCGATGATTTACAAAAAAGTATTGATAATGTTCTTTTCTTTGCTAATTCAGATGAATCATAGTTTATAATTATAAATTACATATTTAAGCGATTAAAGTCGTTTTAAGAGCTTTTGAGGGGTTGTTAGGGCGTTAGCCCTGACCGAGCGATAGCGAGCCTCTAGCAAGCTATCTGTACGCAGAGACTAACGGTTAAGGATAGCTTGCTGACTGTAAGCTGTTCAAACAGTTTTTTCCTTGAAAAAAGGGCTTGATCTTGACCTTGGTCTTTTTTATGAAGGCTTGCGTAGCAAGACAACCTTACTAAGTGAGCGTAGCGAACTCAATATTTGTGTTTTATGCGAAATAGAAACGCAAACACATATTTACGCGCACCTTCTACTTGTTAACTACTTGTTAAATACTTTAAGTACTTGTTTTTATCTAAACATTGAACTGTAGGGGTTACCAAGGGTTATACAACACCTTTTTACACACGATACAACACCTTTTAAATTGACATCACTTATTTTTGGTGTTAATATATATAAAAGTATTTAAATGTAAATCACATATGGAGAGAGTGGTATTTGTGACTGAATTATTTAATAGCGACAGAGATTTTTCTGAAGATGTCATTAAGCAACAAAACATGGTGGTCGCACAGCACAATGATCTGATTACAAAGGCTAAATATGATCTTACAACTAACGAAATTAAAGTAATGGATTACATTATCTCTAAGATAAAACCTGATGATGAAGAGTTTGATGTGGTCGATAGTTCGTTGTATGAGATTTCAAAAGTTTTAGGATTAAAACGTAGTGGACGAACTTACAATCAGCTCACGAACACCTTACGCAATTTGAGGCAAAAAGAAGTGATTATATACAACGAAGAAACTGAAACAGCGACTGTTACAGGATGGTTAAAGGAATTTGATGTATCACGAACCGGACAAGTTCAAGCTGAAATCAGTTTGAAGCTAGCTCCTTACTTATTAGCCTTAAAAACCAAAGGACATTACACGCAACATGTGCTTAAAGATACTATTCAGCTCGATAGTAAATACTCTATTCGCTTGTATAAACTCATGCGTGAAGCTGATAAACGTCGTGGGAAATCAACGCCTGTTGTCAATCATACTCCAGAAAAGCTTGCAGTGTTGATGAGTGCACCTAAATCTTACAATTCATGGGGGCGATTGAATGATAAAGTTATCAAACCAGCAATAAACGAAATCAATTTAAAGATCGAAGATATGGATCTTGAATTACGTACTAAAAAAAGAGGTCGAAAGGTAGTTGAAATCGAGATACATAACACTTTTTATCCTATTCGACGGAATAAGTCCGCAAATGATGTTCCAATGACTAACTGGCTAGAAATTTGAAGTTGTTTCAAGTTGATTATTTGATACTATGATTATATAAAAAATTTTAGTGGGGGATATTTATGAAATTCAATACAAAAAAATTAAGTCTATTGTTATCTATATTAGCTCTAACGACTTTAACAGCATGTAGTCAAAACGCAGAAGATAGCAAGACAAGTGGTCCTATCCGTGAAGTTCAAGAAAATGTAGAAGAAGAAAATACAAATAACACTATCCATGAAGTTCAAGAGTCTACTGAGCAAGCACCAGAAAAGGATAGCCCTCTAGATTTATTAAATCAATTAGCTACTTTGTCTAAATCTACCGAAGAAATTTATGTTACAGATGATTTTATAGTCGGGGAAGATGAAGATATTAATCCTGGAATTTACGATTTAGAAATTACAGGTGGTTCAGGTAATATCCTTGGAGATCGTGCTGATGTCCGTTCTTTATATATAAACTGGGTTGGAGGGGCCGAAGGAGTTGGAGATTATCCTTCAAAAATTAGAATTATTCTTTTTGAAGGAGATGTATTAGAACTACGCAACATATCTAAAGTTAAATTTAATGCTGTTCCTGAGAAAGTAGAGCCTTCAAATGAATTAGGTATAGGAGAATTTATCGTGGGTAGAGATATTGTTGCTGGGGACTATAAATTATCAACGAATGCGACTTTAGATCCTGAATATGACAATATAGGTTGGGATATTAGTATATATAACGATAATAACGGAAAATCCAGAGATCAATCACTAACTGCAACAAATAATGATGTTGTAATTAGGTTAAAGGATGGAGAAATTGTATCAACAGATTTCTATAATACTGATCGAGATTCATCTACAGATGATGCTCGATTGATTTTCTCTGAGTTTTAATTTCCTAAAAAATCGAGCGACAGCGACACTAAATTTATTTGAGTTTTGCGAAAAAAATTTTACGAGGTCATAGGAAACTTCCTATCAAGCAGGCAAGCCAAAACGGAGTTTTGGGGTTTGTACGTACAAACCCGTTGCTTGCCTTCCAAACCTTCTAAAATTTTTCTGGCATGAGCGTAGTGAATTCTTAAATTGCGCAGCAATTTTCACAACAAAAAAGAGCAAGGGATCTTGCACGATACATCAACTTAAAAAAGTGATGTATAAGTGCGCCCTTGCTCTTTTTTTCGCACGGAACATCAACTTTGAAAAAGTGATGTGTAAGTGCGCCCTTTTTTTGGAATGATATATTCTTATTTTTTTCTGATAAAATTTAATATGAAAAGATTTTATTAAAAGGGGGAATTATAAATTGGAAAATTATAAAAAGAAAAGAAATTATAAAAAATGGTGGGTTATATTAATAATAATTTTTGTAGGAATAATCAGTGGTTTCTTTATTTATAAATCTAGTGTTGATGATTATGAAATTGTTGAGGAAGAGAAAGAATCCCTACAATTTGGCTATGATCGAATCACTGTAGAAGCAATAACAGAAAAAAAAATAAATAAAGAACAAGTCGAAAGCTTATTAAAAGACATAGCAAACGATGTAGAAAAACCCGTTGATGGACGTATGAAAACAAGGAACAAACAGGAGGAGAATCATGGAATTTAATGAAAAGCTACAACAGCTTAGGACTGGAAAGAACTTAACGCAGGAACAACTTGCGGAGCAATTATATGTATCAAGAACAGCCATTTCAAAATGGGAAAGCGGCAAGGGTTACCCTAACATTGAGTCGCTCAAGTGTATTTCTAAATTCTTTTCTGTGACCATAGATGAACTACTATCGGGCGAAGAACTGATTACACTTGCCGAAACTGAAAATCGTTCCAACTTGAAAAAGATTTACAACTATATTTATGGAATATTGGATATGATGGCAGTTGCGTTTATATTTCTTCCGTTATATGGAAACTCTGTTGGCGGTTATGTTTATGCGGTCAATCTACTATCATTTACAGCCACCACACCATTCAATCTTGCAGTCTACTGGAGTGCTTTTGCCGCCTTGATTGTAATAGGGATTGCTAAAATAATACTTACCCATTTAGATAAAGAAACATGGGGCGGCATTGCTACAAAATGCTCCCTTGGACTCACTGCTTTGGCTATCTGTTTCTTAGCAGCAGCAAGAGAACCATATATAACAGCACTTATGTTTCTGCTGTTTGTCGCAAAAATAGTTGTTTGGATTAAGCAGAACGGAACAAAGTAAAAACGATATAAATCCCTTGAAATAGGCTCTGACACGATAAGTGTCGGGGCTTTTTTTCATGTTGACATGATAGATGTAGGCGATGTGACGGTAGGTTTCTTGGCTTTTGATATAGCTCCTGTGATAATAAAATTGTGGTCAGTGAAAACAAGAACAGCAACCAACGGAAAGGAAAATCAAATATGGATTATATCATTGAAACAGAAAATCTTACGAAGCGATACGGAACAGCCACCGTTGTCGATAAGGTCAATCTTCATGTGCCAACGGGCAAAATTTATGGTTTGCTCGGCAGAAACGGAGCAGGCAAAACCACAGCAATGAAAATGATGTTGCAGCTTGCTCTCCCAACGGATGGAACGGTACGCTTGTTTGGCACAAACTATAAGGAAAATATCCATACCCTTTATAGCAAAGTAGGCTCTATTATCGAAACACCGGGATTTTACAGTAATTTAACAGGGTATGAGAATTTGCAAATTCTCGCTAAACTGCGAGGGGGAGTATCTAAAAGTGGAGTAGAAAAAGCTCTTGAAGTTGTGGGGCTGCATAAAGAGAAAAGAAAAGTCTTTTCCGATTATTCCCTCGGAATGAAGCAACGGCTTGGTATTGCCGCCGCCATTATGCACGAGCCGGAGCTTTTAATACTTGACGAACCGATTAACGGACTTGACCCCATTGGAATAGTTGAAATACGCTCATTTTTATCTGAACTTAGTCACAATCATGGCATTACCATTTTTATCTCAAGCCATGTTTTAAGCGAGATTGAACAGATAGCAGATATTATCGGCGTTATGCACGAGGGGCATTTAGTAGAGGAAGTGAATATATCCGAGCTTCACAAAAGGAATCGAAAATACATTCAATTTGATTTATCTGACAGTGAGATAGCTGGAAAGATTTTAGAAAGCCACTACCACATGACGGATTTTACAGTGCAGGACGGTACGGTGAGAATTTATGACTTTAGCCAAAGTGTTGGAGAAATCAATCGAGAATTTGCACGAAATGGACTGCTCGTGACAAGGATAGATGATAGTGAGGAAAACTTAGAGGACTACTTTTCTAAACTGATTGGAGGTGGCGGTATTGCTTAATCTTATTTCTTGTGAATTATTAAAACTAAAGCGTTCAAAAATGGTGCTAATTAGTGTGGCAGGGGTATTATCTACCCCACTTTTGATGTTAATAGAAGCCTTGCAAACACATTTTGATAAGCCGGAGATTATCTTTACCTTGTCTGACATATACAGCGACAGTGTACTGTATATCATGCTGCTGGTAAACATTATGATATATGTGGCAATTGCAGCTTACTTGTTTAGCAGAGAGTACACAGAAAGCACACTCAAAACCATATTGCCCATACCCATTTCAAGGACAAAACTATTAATTGGAAAATTTTGCACCCTGCTTCTTTGGATTGTTATGCTCACCCTTGTAACATGGGCAGGTATATTTATCGCTTGTGGGCTATATCACGCTGTCTTTACATTGGAGGGATATAGCTTACTAGTGGCAATAGTATGGCTCCCCAAGTTTTTGTTTGGCAGTATCCTGATGTTTTTAACAGTTTCTCCTTTTGTGTTTGTTGCTATGAAAACAAAAGGATTTGTCGCCCCGATGATTGGCTCTGCCGTGATTGTCATGGGAAGTGCCGCACTTTCAAATCAAGAATGGGGAGCGTTGTATCCGTGGACAGCCACCTATTTCTTGGTGCAGGGTAAACTTCAGAGTACCGGCTATCCTACACTGCTGTCTGTATCTATTATTATTCTTGTATCAGCAGTTGGTTTTCTTATGACCTTTCATCATTTTAAAAAGGAGGATTTGAAATAATGGTACTTGATTTTATAGAAATTTTAAAAGTTATTTTTCTTGGAATTGTTGAGGGTATTACTGAGTGGCTACCTATCAGCAGCACAGGACATATGATTCTTGCGGACAAATTTATCACACTTAATATGAGCGAAGCATTTAAAGAAATGTTTTTTGTTGTTATTCAACTTGGAGCTATACTCGCAGTGGTTGTAATGTTTTGGAACAAGATGTTTCCATTTCAGCTAAAGGATAAATCGCAGCCACTTGTTAAAAAGGATACTTTCTCGTTGTGGTTCAAGGTTGCAGTGGCTTGTATACCGTCAGGTATTATGGGGATTTTATTTGATGATTATTTGGATGCTTACCTCCAAACCCCCATTGTGATTTCAATCATGTTAATCTTTTATGGTTTGTTATTCATTCTCATAGAAAATTGGAATAAAAAGCGTACTCCTACTACTATGGCACTTTCTGACATCAGCTATAAAACAGCAATCTTGATAGGGGCATTTCAAGTGTTATCACTTATACCCGGCACATCACGGTCGGGAGCAACGATTATAGGTGCTTTACTCATAGGAGTTTCACGAGTGGCAGCAGCAGAGTTTACTTTTTTCCTCGCAGTACCTACTATGCTTGGAGCAAGTGCTTTTAAGCTGTTAAAATTCGGGTTTGATTTTACAAGTGCAGAACTGCTCGCTCTTGTTCTCGGTATGGCTGTGGCATTTGCGGTATCTGTCTTAGTAATTAAATTCCTAATGAACTTTATCAAAAAACATGATTTTAAGGTGTTTGGTTGGTATCGAATTGTGCTTGGTATACTTGTTGTACTTATAACAGTAATGTGATAGAAAAACAATTCCATAAGCAATAATCTGCCGCACGACGGCAAAAGAAAAAAGCCGTCGTACAGCAGACATATTTTCACGCCTATGAAACGGTGGCTTTGATTTTCAGAGCCGCCGTTTCTTTGCGTTTACACAAACCAATGGGTTCTGTTGCAAAGTCTCAAAAAGGTCATTAGTTTTTCAAGATGATTCTTATTTAAGCAGGGATTCCTAATAGTCCTTTGATTTCTGTACAGACGGAAAAGCCAAAAAGAGACCCTTCTTTTCGGCTTTTTTTATAAATTCCTCGGATGGCTTCCATGCCTTTAATCGTGGTAGAGGCAGTGCGTAAACTTCGATAGAATTTATTGCGTCTCTTTACTGGACGATGGTCTTGTTCAATCAAATTATTCAGGTATTTAATGGTACGATGTTCTGTCCCTTGATAAAAG
>DATGUH010000005.1:0-10147 GCA_035301445.1 Pseudogracilibacillus sp.
ATGAAAGAACAAAACATCGGCGGTAATATGGTATTTGTCGGTTCTAAAAACTCTATTTATGCTGGTAAAAATGCAGCAGCATACAGCACCGCAAAAGCAGCTGAAGTTCATCTTGCTAGAACGGTTGCAGCAGATGGTGGACAATATGGTATTCGAGTAAACTCTGTACTACCAGATGCAGTCATCCGTGGATCGAAAATCTGGGATTCTGAGTGGAAAGAAGAAAGAGCTTCTTCTTATGGTATAGGCACAGACGAATTAGAAGAACACTATCGTAAACGTACTATTTTGAATGAAAATGTGCTGCCACAAGACATTGCAGAATCTATTGCATTTCTATCATCATCAAAAGCAGCAAAAACAACAGGATGTATGGTAACAGTAGATGGTGGCGTAGCAGCAGCGTTTACTAGATAAAAAAGAAGATAGATTCCTGGTGAAAGCCAGGAGTCTATTACCTTAAAGAAGGAGTATCACGAAGATGGATGAAAACGTATCCGTAGTGTTAGTAGGGATAAATGGATATGGGAGTTTATATTTACAAGAATTATTATCCAATACAGACGAAAATGTACATTTAAGTGGTGTAGTAGATATTTATCCCGAATCATCAGATTATTATCAAGAAATTTTAGCCAGAGAAGTCCCTGTATTTCAATCAATAGAAGCATTTTATGATGAGCTCAAAGCCGATTTTGCAATTATTTCTACTCCTATACATCTGCATAGAGAACAAGCATGTTTTTGTATGAATCAGGGAAGTCACGTATTGTGTGAAAAACCAATGACTGCTAATCCAGCAGACCTTTCGCCTATGATAAATACACGAGATAACACGGGTAAGTTTTTAGCGATTGGTTTTAACTGGTCTTTTGTTCCATCTATTCTAGAATTAAAAACGGACATACTTAATGGCAAATTTGGAAAACCTATTCGATTTAAAAGTATGGCGCTATGGCCACGAGATCTAGCATATTATCATCGTTCTTCATGGGCAGGTAAAAAGTACGACGATAATGGGGCTATGATTTTTGATAGTGTAGCCAATAATGCAACAGCACATTTCCTCCATAATCTCTTGTATTTAACCGGAGATACAATAGATACAAGTGGTCAACCGGACACTGTTACAGCAGAACTGTATCGGGTTAATAATATAGAAACGTTTGATACATGTGCTGTTCAATTAAAAACTAAAAAAGATGTAGATATATACTTTTATGCTTCACATGCAGTTAAAGAAAATAAGGACCCATGTTTCCAGCTTGAATTTGAAAACGCAACAATAACATACGATGGCAATAAAACAGCACATAATATAGTGGCTATTTGGAATGATGGTACAGAAAAAGTGTACGAAGGTCCTGAGAAATATAGTCATTTAACTAAGTTACCAGTATGTATAGATGCCATCCGCAAACAAGATAATCAAATTCCATGTGGGCCAGAAGCTGCATCAGCTCAGGTTAAAAGCATTCAAGCAATGCATGAATCCGTTCCTGATGTAAACTTATTTCCCCAATCCTTTATTCATTATGAGGCAAGTGAACGTCGTTATTGGATAAAAAATTTAGTGGAAGATTTAGGCCATTGTTATATAAATTGGTCTTTACCAAGTGATGTGAATTTTGAATGGAGTATTCGTGGTAGAAGTATAAAAATAAACGAATAAATAGATGATTCAATGACAAAATGATGCTTTGTTTATCATTTATTAATATTTTTTTAGAAGTGAATACGCTTACTGAATGCGTATGAGTTTTAGGAGGAGAAAGATGAAAAAGAAATTTCTTTTGATAATGCTAGGAATAATATTCTTATTAACAATCTCCGGGTGTGGCGATCAAAAATCAGCAAAATCTGATGACGATAAAGTAGTTCTACGTTTTGGGTATGCTAGTAATAGTCAACCAGTCATTGATGCTATGAACGAATTTGGGGACTTGCTATATGAAAAAACAAATGGAGAAATGGAAGTACAGTATTTTCCAGACGAACAGCTAGGTGGCGAGAGAGAGCTAATTGAATTAACCCAAACAGGGGCTATTGATATGACTAAAGTTAGTGGATCTGCTTTGGAAGGATTCTCTGATATTTATTCTATTTTCAGTATCCCTTATTTATTCGATGATGAAGAGCATTATTTCAACGTATTAGAAGATGAAGAATTCATGGACGCAGTTTATCACTCTACAGAAGATCAAGGTATGGTCGGTTTAACATACTATGATTCTGGGTCTAGAAATTTTTATATGACGGATGGTCCAGTTGAAGAACCAGATGATATTAAAGGTAAAAAAGTAAGGGTAATGGAAAGTGAAATAGCAATAAGAATGGTGAAACTATTAGGAGGTTCACCGACTCCAATGGGAAGTGATGAAGTATATACTTCTTTACAGCAAGGAATTATTGATGGAGCAGAAAATAACGAATTTGTTTTAGTAACAGCTGGTCATGGGGGAGCTACGAAATATTATTCTTATGACGAACATACTAGAGTGCCAGACATGGTTATTATAAATGAAGAAACTTTGGAAAATTTAACAGAAGAACAGAGAGAGGCAGTTCATGAAGCGGCTGAGGAGTCAACAGAGTTCCAGAAAGAAGTATGGGAAGAATATGTTGATGAAGAAAAAGAACAAGCCAAGGAAGAGTATGATGTAGAGTTTAATGATGTGGACAAAGAACCATTCCAAGAGGCTGTTCAACCAATTCACGAAGAATTTGAGAAAGATGAAAAGTTCGGTAAATTTTATAAAAAAATTAGATCTATGAGTGATAGTGAATAACTAGGAGGTGTATTGTAATGGAATCCGTTAAAAGATTAGTAGATCGTGTTTTGGAAGTTATTACCATTATATTGTTTTTGGTCATGGTAGGCGTTACAACATGGCAAGTAATATCTCGTTACGTATTAAATGCTCCTTCTAGTATGACAGAAGAGTTCGTAAAGTTTAGTTTAATTTGGTTATCTATGTTATCTGCAGCTTATGTCGTAGGAAAGAAAAGTCATATTGCAATTACATTATTAAGTGGGAAACTGGTAGATAGTAAAAAACTAATTTTAGATATCATCATACAAGCTGGTTTTACAGCTTTTGGAGCGATAGTTATGGTGTATGGTGGTTTTAAAGCAGTATCAATAACCATAGATCAAATATCGCCATCTCTACAAATATCAATGGGACTAGTATATCTTTCCTTACCAGTGGCAGGAATTTTGATGATTTTCTATAGTCTCATAAATATCTTGGAATTAGTTAAAGAAAAAAAGGCAGGATTAGAAGCATGATAATCAAATTTAAATGTAAAAAGTGGGTGAAAGCATGATTATAAAAGCAAGCCTCGTGTTAGTTCTTGTATTTGCTATATTGCTGGCTGTTGGAATCCCCATAGCTATTAGTATAGCTGTTGCATCTTTAGCAACAGTATTATTCGCTTTGCCTTTTGATATTGCTGTTTTTACGTCAGCACAAGGTATGGTCTCAAGTTTAGATAGTTTTTCATTAGTTGCAGTGCCGTTCTTTATATTATCAGGAATGATCATGAACCGGGGTGGAATAGCAAATAAACTAGTTGAATTTGCTAAGCTATTAGGAGGAAGAGTACCTGGATCATTAGCACATACAAACATAATTGGAAATGCTTTGTTCGGATCGATTTCTAGTTCTGCCATTGCAGCATCAACTGCTATTGGTGGTGTGATGGTACCTTTACAACAGAAAGAAGGTTATAACAATCGATTTGCTGCAGCAGTTAATATTGCTTCAGCTCCAGTTGGGATGGTTATTCCGCCAAGTACTGGTTTTATTATATTTTCTTTAATAAGTGGCGGTACATCTATAGCAGCACTTTTTATATCAGGAGCTGTTGTTGGAGTTTTATGGGCCATTGCAATTATGATAGTAGCTTACATAATTGCGAAAAAGAACAATTATCCATTAGCACCGAAAGAAAATAATAAAAATAAGAAAAAGATAGTTTTCGATGCCATTCCAAGTTTATTATTAATTGTTATTGTCATCGGTGGAATTCTTACTGGTATATTTACAGCAATAGAGGCTTCGGCAATTTGTGTGGTATATTCTTTATTTCTAGCATTAATCTATCATAGAACAATGAATATTAAGCAATTGCCAAAAGTCATGGTAGAAGCAGTTGAAATGACTGGTGTTATCATGTTATTGATTGCAGCTTCTTCTTCTATGTCCTTTGCCATGTCATTTATCGGTATTCCTGATGCACTTAGTGAATTTGTGCTAGGTTTTTCAGAAAATCCAATAATTATTTTGCTGATTATTAATCTATTACTTTTATTAATTGGAACTGTAATGGATGTAGCACCAGCTATATTAATCTTTACACCTATTTTCATGCCAATTGCAATGGATCTAGGAGTAGACCCTGTTCATTTTGGTATGTTTTTCATATTAAACTTATGTATTGGTACGATTACACCTCCTGTAGGAACAGGCTTATTCGTTGGTTCCAGTGTTGGAAATGTAAAAATAGAGCATTTAATTAAACCATTAATGCCATTTTATATAGCTATATTTGTGTTATTGATGATCGTTACCTTTGTTCCACAAATTAGCTTATTCTTACCAAACCTTTTTGATCTATAAAGTTGTGAATTCCTTCTATTTCAATTAAGTTGTTCATTGAAATAGAAGGAATTTTTAATATAGTACTATGCTACTGGTTCATTGCACTATACCTTATTTAAAACAAAAAGATAATCACTGAAGTTTTCAGCGATTATCTTTCTAAATCAGGCTTATTGCTGTTAAACGGTTATAGAAATAGCTTCTTTTTGGGCGATTAAGCATAATTCTGCTGCTTTGAAAACATGCTCTTGTGTCATTGCATTTTCAGTACGTTTCAAGCAATCAAGAATCAACTCTCCAAAGAAAGGAAATCCGACAGTGTCTGTTAGTTCATAATGCTTCTCTTCTTTGTTATTTACCAAATATAAATGATCTCCTGTATTCGATCTTGCTACATCAACAAATTTACGAACCTCGATTGTCCCTTCCGTACCTGTAATAAATAATCTACCATCTCCCCAATTACTTAGACCATCTGGGGTAAACCAATCCACTTTAAAATAAAATGTGGCTCCATTATCTCCCACTAAAGTAGCGTCGCCATAGTCTTCTAACTCTGGATGTTCAGGATTATTATAATTTCCCGTTTTACTATGCAATACCTTCGCATTTTCGTTACCTGTATAATATAGAAATTGCTCGATTTGATGGCTGCCAATATCACATAATATTCCACCATACTGTTCTTTGTTGAAAAACCAGTCCGGTCTAGTGGATACATTTAGACGATGTGGACCAAATCCGGTTACTTGGATAACTTTTCCAATGGCGCCTTCTTTGATTAATTGTCCTGCGAAAACAGCACTCTCCACATGTAGGCGTTCACTAAAATAAGTCATATATTTTTGGCCGGTTCTTTCCACTACCTTTTTTGTTTCTTCTAATTGCGCCAGTGTTGTAAATGGTGCTTTATCTGTAAAGTAATCTTTGCCAGCTTCCATCACTTTATTCCCTAGTGCACTTCGCTCAGATGGAATAGCAGCTGCAGCAACAAGTTTAATCTCTTCATCATTTAATATTTGATCAATAGATTTTGCTACTTTTACTTTAGGATATTTTTCAACAAATGCTTTTATTTTTTCCGAATCGGAATCAAATACCCATTTTAATGTGGCACCAGCTTCGATTAAGCCATCACACATGCCGTAAATATGTCCATGATTCAGCGAAACAGCTGCAAAATGGAATTCTCCATTTTCAACAACTGGACCAGGTTTTTTCTTTGCTATGTATTTTTCCATGTTTTCCAATACTATTTGCTCCTTTAAACGTTGAAATCTATTATGTATCATGCTAGAAACCTACATTCTATTTTATCATAGTGGAGTAGGACACTTCTAGTTTCGTACACTGTTTAAAAGGGAGGGAAGAATATAACTAAAGTGGATTTTATACAAATATAAAATAGAGAGCAGATTCATTTAGGTGTTTTTATAAAAAATAAAATTTATTCTCGATAAAAATGATAAAGTCATATAAAATAAGCATTAATAAAGTTAATAATTTGAATGCAAGCCAGTCATGAAATAAAGAATAAGTTTTAATTGCATATTAAGAAAGGGTTAAAGTACATGGATATCACAATGCACGGTATTCGATTACAGGAGAATAGACATCGTAAAGAAAATATAGAAAAACGCCATTATCATGAGATATTTCAAATTATTTATGTATTGGAAGACAAGGGAGAAATCACTCTTAACGAGCAAAAACATACCTTTAGCAAAAATTGTTTGGCGTTTATTCCACCAGGAACTTATCATGCAGTGACTTCAGAAGGTAAGATGACAGTACTTGTTTTAGAGTTTGATTATACACAATTAGATGCAGGTACAAGAAAATTATTACAACAAGACCCCTTAAATCACACAAAGTTTGAGCTTTTAAATGTACTAGAAGCAGGAGATGTGAGGCAATTATTAAGGAGAATGTTGTATGAACAAAAACAAGGTGAAACAGTAAATATTATTGCCATGAAAATTTACTTGGCAGAATTGCTATTGATTTTATTGCGAAGAAAAGAAGAATCTGATGCTGTAGATGCAGACTCACTTCGTGCAGAACGGCTGAAAAAATATATAGAAACGAATTACTTTGAAAAAATGGACAGTAACACAATTTCACAAAAACTAGGTATAAGCACTAGACACGTTCACACCATTTTCAAAAATTACTACGATACAACACCAATGAAATATTTAAACGAAGTGCGGTTGGAAGCAGCAAAATTGTTGTTAGAAGAGACAAATAAAGATATTGCCACTATTTGTTTTGAGGTTGGATTTGATGCAATTTCCACCTTCTACAGAACATTTACGAATTATACAAATCTGTCCCCGAATAAATATCGGTTAAAACGCAAGAAAGAGTATTAGAACAAGTAAATAACAATGACACCTTTCTTTTTTTACTTCTGGAATTGAGAATTTTGTTCTTTTGATAGTAAGACAGTACTACTAAAAGAATGTAGAGTTGATACGATGAGATTCATTCAAATTGTTTTTATAATATATTTAGAAAGAAGTGTCATGATTTATGTCGTCGAAAATAATAAAAGGTTACGGATTATTTTTACTGAGTCTTTTTATTATGGGGATGGGGATATCACTAGTTACCTTGGCGCATCTTGGTACTACACCGATTACAAGTCCACCATATGTACTCAGTCTGTCTCTTCCAATCAGTTTTGGTATGTTAACGATGTTGGCTAATTTCGTCTTTGTCTTGATAGAAATAATTGTTTTAGGTAAGGATTTTCCAAAGGAGCAATATTTACAATTGATAGTCGGTCCAATATTAGGATTATCCATTGATTTTTGGTCCTACTTTATTTTGTATATTCCACAACCATTCTATATTATCCAGTTATTAATGGTAATCATTGGATGTGCTATCATAGCTTATAGTACAGTTTTACAATTGAAAGCGAACGTTGTCAATAATCCAGCAGAAGGTGTAGTAAAAGCATTTGCATTTAAAACTTCCAAACACTTTGGATCAATAAAGCTGTATTTTGATATTAGCCTAGTTGTTATTGCAGTTATCATTTCATTTGTATCACTGGGAACAATTGCTGGAGTACGTGAAGGAACTGTTATTTCTGCATTAATTATCGGGCCGCTAATAAAAATGTTTCAAGCACAAACCAAGAAAGATGCACTTTCTAACTAGTAAGTAGAATGAGTAATGGGGAAATCTAAGTGAAGCTTACATAAAAGTTAAATACTTTCTCTTTTCCCGATTTGAAGCCTCGCTAGAGGTAGACAACACCGGTTCAATTTTTACTCTTTTTCCAGTTTGAAGAACTGCTGAGGAATCCACCGGTTCTATGTTCGCTCTTTTCCTGGATAGAAGAACCGCTGGAGTCATCCACCAGTTCCATGTCCACTCTTTTCCTGGTTTGAAGAACTGCTGGAGGTAGCCACCGGTTCTATGTTCACTCTTTTTCCGATTTGAAGAACCGCAAGAGGTAAGCGATGAAGGTGTTAGACATAGCTAAGATAAAATTATAGTACAGTAGTTTTATGTTAAGCTTAAATCAATTGCAGAATATAAATAAAAAAATGATTAATTAGGAGTAAAAACATGGACGATAAGCTTTTTCAAGAACTAAGCAAAATTTCCAAGGAAGAAAAAGTGATCCTTGAAGAAGGTTTAGTACCGAAGCAGATTTATACGGATCAAACTTCTTTTGTTGTAGAGGGCGAAAAGTTTTTAAAGCAAGATACTTTAATCATGGTTCGAAAACATACTCGATTTGTAAATTTCCCGAAACATAGACATAATTTCATTGAAATGATTTATGTGTATAACGGAGAAATGAGACAAAAGGTTGGCGACACCCCCATTGTCTTGAAACAAGGCGAGTTATTGTTTTTAAATCAATATATCGAACATTCCATTGAAGCATCTAAAGAAAATGATATTATTATTAATTTTATTATTAAGCCGGAGTTTTTTGAGTTTGTTTTCTCGTTTATCTCTCCGGACAATAAAATTAGCAGTTTTCTGTTTAATAGTGTGTTTCAATATACGGATTACGAGCAATTCCTTTATTTTATGGTATCTGAAGTGAGTAGCATTCAAGAACTTGTGCATAAAATGATTACTGAAATGATGTATCCATCTGTACTGTCAGAATCCGTTATTAAATTAAATATGGGTTTACTGTTAATTGAACTAATCAAAAACATCGATAAGGTTCGGCATATAAAAAAAGAAGCAGCGCATCAATATATCCTTATTAAATCATTAAAATATATTGAGGAAAATTTTAAAACAGCAACATTATCTGAACTGGCAGAAGAGCTGAATCAATCTGATTATACCTTGAGTAAATATATTAAAGAAGCAACACAATTAACATTCAAAGAACTCCTCCAGGAGAAACGTTTATCCAAAGCTAAGGAGCTCCTATCCGGTACCAAAATTCCAATCACGAGAATTATCGAAGAGGTTGGTTATAATAATGTAAGCTATTTTTATCGTATTTTTAAAAATAAATATGGCCAAACACCAAAACAATTTAGAGAACAATGAAATGAACACCTGCTATTATATTCCTTTTTGCAAAGCAGGTACATCTCTTAATAAGAGATTGTTCACGTTTCATTGTCTTTTTTTGTCGAAAAAGGACAAGATAAGGCATGTGGAACAAGCATAAGCGTTGTTGGTTAATATTTGAAGTTAATGACTGTATCTGAAATTGATTTGCAAATAAGGACAATAAGTTTTTCAAGTTACGTTATAGGAAAGGTGAAAAAAACATCATATAATAAAGGATGAACTTGAAAACGTTGTCAATACAATAGTTTCATTCATTTACTTTTAAAGAGCTATTTATAGGTAGCTGAGACGTACTTTTAAAGAAAAATCATTTATATTTCATTGCAATATAGATAATCATGTTTTCAAGTGGTGGATTGTAATAGGGAAGAAGCTTGTAAAGATTTAAAGCCATTTTGAAAAGAGGTGGATGTATTGATCAGAAAAGCTTTTGTTATGAATGTTTATCCTGATAAGCATGAAGAATACGAAAAACGCCATAATGACATTTGGCCAGAAATGATAGAAGAACTTCGTAAACATGGTGCTTCAAATTATTCCATTTTCTTAGATGAAGAAACAAGTAAGCTATTTGGCTACGTTGAAATAGAAGATGAAGAAACCTGGAGCAAAATGGATAAGACAGCTATTAATCAAAAATGGTGGGAATTTATGGAGCCGGTTATGGAAACGAATCCAGATAACAGTCCCGTTTCCAAGGATTTAAAATTAGTTTTCCATATGGACTAAAGAAAGTAGGAGGTAAAATAATGGCTACGAAAAAGAGGTTTGCAGCCAAAAATGTAACCGGTTGGAAAGCTACCATAGCAGTCTCGATGGCCAACTATATTGAGGCTGGTTCCATCATTGCAGCTGCAAGTAGTTTAACGCTTTGGCAGGCTTATCTTGGAATTGACAGCATTGGTGTTGGTTTATTAAGTGCCTTCAGTGCAAACGCTTTAGGGGCTGCAATTGGTGCATTAATTGGCGGGCCG
>DATGUH010000006.1:0-4912 GCA_035301445.1 Pseudogracilibacillus sp.
TTCTTGGCTTGTTTTTCAAATTGCTTGATGTGTTGAAATTATCGAATGAATGAATCTTCTTTCTATTTCCACTAGATATATAATCTAAGCCCAATGGAAAAACCTACTAATTATGTGATATACTTTTTTCCTGGTTTTCTGCCTCTTATTATCCGATAATCAGACAGAAATTGGGGGTTGCTAGTTTTCTGTCTGATTACCCGGAGAAGTCAGACACAAATTAGGCTTTTCTGGTTTTCTGTCTTATTTACAGGAGAAATCGGACGCAAATTAGGCTTTCGCTGGTTTTCTGTCTTATTTACACGAGAAATCAGACGCAAATTAGGCTTTCGCTGGTTTTCTGTCTTATTGCCAGGAGAAGTCAGACATAAATTAGGCTTTTGCTGGTTAAATCTATATAATTGTGTAAATTGCTCTTTTAAATCTAAACAAAAAAAGGGCCAAATTAATTCCTTATGATACAATGTTTTTACCCACAAAAACAAGGAGGAATTAATTATGACCCAATTACAGTTTAATCTAATTTTGATGAAATAAAAGAAATGCTTATTCAGTCAAATCTAGATGAGATGTGCTAAAGTCAACGATGGTATTGATTTTGATGCATCAATACCCTACTTCTACTGCTGCGTTCACAATATACATTAAATCATTTTTATCCTTTTGGTCTTCTAGAAAAATGCCACTCGTTGTTGCCATGCCGCATTCTATCACTTCAACGGTGACCTGGCCATAAGGAATTAATGCTTTGATTTTATCCTGTTGCAGCTTCTCTAAGTCCTTAGGTATAGCTAACTTTACATTTACTTTCATATTATTAATATCTCCATCCGGCAAAATTGAGCGTATACCGGGCATGGAGTTATAATGAATCGCATCCATTACAGCACGAGTAGCAGCTTCATTTACGTCTTGGCCGTGCACGTCAATTCCTGTACCTGTTTCTATGAAAATCATTTGTTTCATGATTGTACCCTCCATAAATCTTTATCTTCTATTTCTCTTGTTACCGTTATCCGTTCCTTTTAATCATGTAATGTTCAATTCATCAAAAACAGGCGAGAAAACTCTCCAGTGCGTAAAGAGCAATACCTAGCAGTAAGGAGCCAATAAGTGACGGGTAGCTCATTTAAGAAAATATAGCTGGTCTAAAAATGCAGGAATAAATGTGCCCGGTCCTTCTGCTTTTTCCATTGCTTTTTCTGCAGCTAAGCCATATCCTGAAACTGCTTCAATGCTTGCTTCAAAATGGTGACCTTCCGCAACACTGATAAACGCGGCAATGACGGATGTAAGTACACAGCCACTAGCAGTAATATTTTGCAACATCGGATGTCCATGTTGACAAAGCTCTGTCCTGTCCCCATCTGTAATAACATCTGTTTCACCTGTTGCGATGACTACAGTATTATATTTTTTTGCGACTTCTTTTGCAATGTCTGGATCATTTTCTTCCAACGCATTATCCGGGCTCGTCGTCTTATCTAACACTCCTCCTAATACGGATATTTCACCAGCATTAGCACAGATTGCAGATAATTCTACTGTTGAAAGTATGTCATCAATAACTTTCGTCCTAAAAGTAGTTGCTCCAACGGCGATTGGGTCTAACAAAACTGGCACTCCCGCTTCATTTGCAGCCTTCCCTGCCAGTATCATTGCTTCTGTGTTTTCTTCACTTAATGTGCCTAAATTTAAAACAAGCGCATCTGCTTTTGCCGCCATTTCTGCAGCTTCTTTTGGATTATTGGATATAGAAGGTGAAGCTCCAATGGCAATCAATCCATTCGCTGAAAAATTAGCTGCTACTATATTCATTATATTATAAATGAGAGGGGATGTTTTTCTTACTTTTGTTATATAATTCATTTCTAGTATCTCTCCTTTCATTTCTCTTATTTATAATTCCGCGACTACCTTTTTAATGTTTTTCGCCTGTGTAATTGCTGAAATAACAGAAACCCCATCTGCTCCTGCCTCAAGTACAGCTTGTGCATTATCCGAATTTATCCCTCCTATCCCTACGATAGGTAACGCCGGATATTTATTTCTTAATGTTTGTATCCATTCTAATCCGACAGCATTTTTTGCATCTTCTTTTGTCGTTGTCGAAAATACTGCCCCTGCCCCAACATAATCTATCAGATCAATTGGGCTTTGTTTTAACTCCTGATCATTTGAAATAGACAGTCCAATCACTTTATCTGGAAATTGTTTTCTTATTTCTTTAACTGACATATCCCCTTGGCCAACATGGATACCGTCTACATCCAGTAGTTCAACTAAATCTATATCGTCGTTAATAAAAAATGGTATTCGATGGTTTCGACAAATAGATCTTAGTTGTTTTCCTAACTCTAGCTTGTCTTCGCCTGATAATGAACCTTCTCCTTTTTCTCGAAATTGAAAAGCTGTAACTCCGCCTTCAATAGCCTCTTCCAAAATTTGAACCGGGTCTCGATTACAATTTTGACTGCCCATAATAAAAAATTTACGCAGCTGTTGTTTTAAAGGTTTCATCTCTATTTCAACTCTCCTTACAACCCAGTTTCTGCCAATCAATCCGCCCAATAAAACCATTTTATCTTTGCTTATTCATTTCGTATCCGAGGAGCCCAATGATTCGTTGGCCCGCTTCCATTCCCCAAAGCTAATGAATGTTGAATCGCAAGTGTCACATACTTTTTAGCATTGTCTACTGCTCCTTCCAATGAATATCCTTGACTAATATATGCTGTAATAGCTGCTGATAACGTACACCCTGTTCCATGGGTATGTTTCGTATCCACTCGATCTGCTGAAAAAGTATGCAATTCATTACCATCATATAAAAAATCCGTTGCATCTCCTTTGATATGACCACCTTTGATAAGAGCTGCTTCCACTCCAAACTCCGTCACAATGTCCTTGGCAGCTTTTTTCATATCTTCTACATGTTCTATCTTTCTATTAAGCAGGTATTCAGCTTCGGGAATATTTGGCGTAACAACGGTTGTTAATGGCAGTAATTCATCTCTTAAAAAATCTCGGGCATCTTCTTCAATTAACGTATCCCCACTCGTTGTTACCATAACGGGATCCATCACATAAGGAATACCTAGATTCTTTGTTTTTTCTCGAATCACTTCCATCATCTCTCTGTCAGCTATCATTCCTGTTTTAAACGCATGAACGTCCATATCATCCAATACAGAATCAAGCTGCGTTTCTATCATAGATGTCGGTAAATGATATACATCTTGTACTCCCGTTGTGTTTTGCGATACAACGGAAGTAATGACTGACATACCATAGCTTTTTAATTCTTGAAATGTTTTTAAATCTGCTTGAATTCCCGCTCCACCTGAAGGGTCTGTTCCAGCAATTGTTAAAGCACTAGGAACTTCTTTCATTTTAAATCCACCTCTTTTTTTAAATTCAATCCTATTCAAATACTTTTACCTCAAAACGGCTGGTTGTACCTTTAGTAAAAGCACCCATCCAATTAAAGCCCCTGCAACACTACTAATCATGAACGAAGGCATAAAGAAGAATGCACCATGTGAAATTCCCATCACATACTTGGAAAAAGGAACAGAAAACAATGAAGAAATAACACCTGTCCCTATAATCTCACCAACTACAGCCCATCTACGTTTTTGAAACTTGCGATAAAGTAACCCCGAACAAAAAGCTCCTATCATTCCACCTGGAAATCCTAGTAGAGAACTTGTTCCCGTCAGAAACCTTAGTAAACCTATCATAAAGGCGACTCCCACAGCAGACCTTGTTCCAAGTAATACAGCAACCATTACGTTCACCGTATGTTGTATTGGATACATCATAAGTAAACGTGATGGAAACCAAATCGAACCTACTACACCAACCGCCACAAAAATCGCCATCAAAGTTAATCTTCGGGTTTGATTCATTGATTACGTTGCCCCTTTTTAAAATATTGATCTACTTCAGAAATATGGAGCGCTAAAAATTACGAATCTTCTGAAATGATTAGTTATACATTTGCTAGATTTTTTACCGGCCACATCGACTTGTTCTCTGCCATATCCCAAAACATATATTCAAAATAACTTGTTCTAACAACAATATCTTCCAATCTTTTTAATTCTTCTTCACTCTTATCGGCCGCAACATGATTCATCAATCCTTTACAATCTTCTGCAATGGCAGTGAATTCATCAGAAGAATACATTTTCACCCAATTTCCATACAGTTCATGTTCTAAAGCTCCAGGCCATTTCGCCATCTCTTTTCCAATCCAATTATAACTCCAAGCACATGCAAGAACTGCCGCTATTGCGTTTTCTACGCCTCCCAATTGCGATTGACTGATCATGTAATTTGTATAAGCTGTCATCGTTGCTGACGGTTCAGCTTCTTCCAATTCCTGATTCGAAATCCCAAACTTTTCAGCATACTCCCGATGTAAATCCATCTCAAAATTCATCGTTCCGTGTAAAAGATTGGCAAACACTGTCATCGTTTTTAAATCATTTGCTTTAGTGCTTCCAATAGCAAAAACACGAGAATACTCGATCAAATAAATATAATCTTGTTTCATGTAATGTACAAATTTCTCTTGATCTACCGTACCTTCCCCAATTCCTTTCACAAATGGATGCTCGATATAACTGTTCCAAATAGGTTCTACCACTTTATACAAATGATCCGTAAACATGATACATATCTCCTCCAATATTTTTTTAAATAACAAAAAAGACTGCAACCCATGTGGGAATGCAGTCTTGACTTGTATTATTTCAAATTTACAATCGACCGCACTTCCCCACGCTAGTATTATCTAGTTCGGGTTCCAAGGGTCAGAACTTCTATGTCCTTCTCAGCCAAATTCATAGCTCCCCTAGTGCCTTGTTTCGTTATTCACTTTTCACTCTCATCCTACCATAAAGAA
>DATGUH010000007.1:0-3004 GCA_035301445.1 Pseudogracilibacillus sp.
ATTTGCAACCTTGCGAAAAGTATTCATGACACTTTTTGCATCTTGTTTCATTAAAAATACATTGTATAAGGCTGCTACGTGATTAGATGTCTGGGTTGAATAATCCTTTTTTAAATCTATTGTTTTTAAACAAACCGGTGGTGGCGTTTTTTCACCATATGCCTCTTCTGTAAAATCTGAAGCATATTCCATTCGATTCGTCATAAAACTCGCCATATAATGGGCGTTTATTCCGCTTAAAGGTTCCCCGGCATGTGTTTCGCGACCGTAAAACAAAGCGGATGGCATGATTTTTCCAATGGTACCTGAATAAATATAATAATTTTCATCTTGAGGATGTTGTGTAAAACTTGGTTCGCTATTTAAAAATAAGCTGTATTTTAATTGGTGTTTTTCACGAAGTTTGACTAGATCTTTTACTACTGCACGCATGCCATCTGATGCCACTTCTTCATCAGGTACAGTAACGAGCAGCAGGTTGATAGGCCAGTTTTCGGTACTGGCTATTTCCATTATATGCATATGTAGAGCTAGCCCCATTTTCATATCCATTGTTCCTCTTCCAAATAAATAATCATTGGAGTTCACGTCTGTACGAGCGTTTTCAGGTAGTTGATCTATTATTTTTTTGAATTGTTTTATTAACTCTTTTGGCTGTAAAGCATACTGCTCCAGCGCACCAAAATCTTTTGTATGAACTGTATCAAAATGACTAATCAATACAACTGTTTTAGTTGCTTCTTTATGCTTATATAGTGCGGTAACGGCATTTCGTTCTTTATCTGCATTGTGAAATTGAATATGTGAAGGGTTCTCTCTAAAATATGCTAGTTCCATAAGTTTATCTTTAAATTGATAAGGAAAGGTGATTTCACCTTTTGAACCTGACTTTGATTCCCAACTGACTAGCTCACAAAGTAGAGCTTCTAATTGTGAATATGTTTGCCACATCATCTAGGATCACTCCTTTACGATTATTGTTCTTATAATTATTATACTTAAAAACAAAAGATAAGCTACAACGATATGTAAAACTGCCTTTCAATTGGTGGTAGATTGTTTGAAAGAAGTGTTCTGTATATGATGTAGGAACTTGTTATGATAATCTAGTTATAGAAAATTGTTGAGAGGAGAAAAAAAGTGACACAAATAAAGCAACTAACTGAAAAAGATTTTGATGCTATTTTTGAATTATCAGCTTTTGCTTTTCAATTTGAATTAGATGAAGCGGAACGAAAAAGAAGAGAAGAAGAAGCGGCAAGACATGAGATTTATGGGTATATGGTAGATGAACAACTCGCTGGAAAAGTACATATTATACCGTTGTCGATTAATATTGGAGGACACTCATTTAATATGGGCGGTATTAGTGCTGTTGCAACTTGGCCGGAATATCGTAGGCGAGGCATTGCAAAAGATTTATTACAACATTCCTTGCGAAAGATGAAAGAAAATGGGCAAGTTATTTCATTGCTTCATCCATTTCTAGTCGGATTTTATCGGAAGTACGGTTGGGAGCTTGCCTATGTACAAAAGAAATATACAATACCGATAGAAAAGTTGAAACGAGATTGGCAGACAAATGGATATGTTAGAAGGTCAGCAACTCAATCGGAGTTGAACAATCTTTATCAAACGTTTGCCCAAAAATATAACGGTATGTTAGAGCGTGATGAAAAGTGGTGGCAGCAACGGGTGTTGGCGGATAGTGCAGTTCAAATTGCAGTTGTTTATGCAGCTTCAGGAGAACCAGAAGGCTATATCATTTATAAAGTAAAAGAGAACGTGTTAACGGTGAAAGATTATGCATATACAACGCAAAATGGGCTGCGGTTAATCTATGAATTTATTGGAAATCATGATTCGATGGCGAAGGAAGTACAATTGACAGTGGCGGAAAATGATGTATTGCCACTTCATTTGGCTGATCCAATGTTTTCTCAGAGCTTGGAACCATATTTTATGGCGAGGATAGTAGATGTGCATGCATTTTTGAAACAATATCCATTTATAGGCGAAAACGAATCTGTCATGATTGACGTCACAGATGATAGTATGTCAGAGAACAGTGGTTGCTATCAGTTGAAAGTAATTCAAGACGTAGCTACTGTTACAAAAGTAAAGCAGGGAGCAAAGGGCGATGTGCAATGTTCTGTTCAACAGCTAGCACAAATCTTCTTGAGTTTTAAACGTGCCCCGGAATTGTTTGAGAATGGACTCATTTCAGGAGAAAAATCGGCAATACAGTGTTTAGATCGAATGATACCGAATAGGCAGACATATTTGGGAGATTTCTTTTAAGCGTTAACGTTTGTATTAAGCATGCTGCTCGGTAGGAAATTGCGTTTTTCATTAACATAAAATAAGAATCAAGATATATGAAATTGTGCTTGAGTAGTTCACTTCCAAAGTAGAAAAGATAAAACATAATAGTATAACAAAAAGTAGTTCGATTAAGGGCACAATCTGATGCTTTGTACTCCTAAATTGAACTACTTTAGATGTGGTTCTTATCAAGTGAAGAACGATTTATAATCGATTAAATAAAATATTGTTTTCTAAATGGATATGGTTTAGTGTATCAGATTCCAAATCTTTCAAGCGAGCATATGTGACCCTATAAGAACCGCATGCATTTAGTGGTGGTTCATAATCACTGGTGACTTCCCGCATCTGTTTTAATAAATTGACGCAAGTTTCGTGTTCATTTTCCATCTTACTAGTTGCTTCTAAAATATTTTGTTTAAGGGACTCATTCGGGGAAACTTCATACTTTTTAATCAGTGGAAATACGTTGCTTTCTTCGTTTATCATATGCGTCTCTATCAGCAGCTTGAATTCATTGTATAGTTGATGCAACTTGACTAAATGTGGGTCTCTTTCACCATGAACATTATATATTTTTGTAACGAATTCTTCTAAAGGATCTAATTCTTCCTTAAGGTAGGCAAGGTGGTTGTTAACGATATAATCAACAAGCTCAGATAATGGCATCTTATCCCAG
>DATGUH010000008.1:0-4328 GCA_035301445.1 Pseudogracilibacillus sp.
AGATACCTGTTAAAAAATCTTACAACAAGTATCTTTAGATAAAACAACCTGTATTTGTTCTTCATTAATTCGATAGTAATTCCAAGTGCCATGTTTTTCAGGTATAAGTATATTGGCATCAACTAATTTCTTCAGGTGATAAGAAAGCTTAGATTGTTGTAATTCTAATTTTTCTTCCAAATCACAGACACATAAATTCATATTTGGACTTTTACTGATTTCATTCATAATTTTAAGGCGAATTTTATCCGCTAAGGCACTGAACATCTTTTCATAAAAATCGAGTGCTGCATCTTCATTTAATCCATTTACATTTTTTATAAGTTCCATTCTTTACCTCCGATTAATATATCAATTTTTTTTGATTAATTATCAGTATATTACCTGTCAAAAGAAAGTGCAACCTTAATGATCAAAAAAATGGATTATTACACAATAAATCAAGATGACTTACTCCGGGAATATAGTGAACTGATTCAATTCCTGAATAATAGACTCCATGTTGACCGATTCGTGGAGTTTATTAAATTCGTAATGGCCATATAAATTGATGTGTTGCCATGCCACGGGCGAAATTTGCTTTAATACATCTGAATCTTGCCCCTGGTTTTCTCTGTAAGTCAATATATTGGATAAAATGCTGGCATTGTAATAGATGATGCAATTAGCGATGAGACGGCTACATTCATTCCAAATTTGTTGTTCTTGTTCGGTTTTGAAACGCAGTTTACCAAAATTAGCATGCGATACAGCCCGGCGTAATTTATGGTAACTCTCACCCCGGTTTAAGGTTCGTTGCACATTCCGGCGTAAGGGTGGCGAATCAATGTAATCCAAAAAATATAGGCTTTTGATGATGTTATCGTACTCCCATAATGCACGCTTAGTTTTGTTTTTACGGGCATAAGCACTTAATTTCCCAACGATGATGCTCTGCGTTGTGGTTTTAAGAGCCAAAGATAAAACGATTCGCTGGATATTCTCCCATTCCTCGATAATCAGATCCGTATTGATTTTTCGAACGGGCTTGATTAATATATCGCCGTATTGACTTGGATGTTGGAAACCGTATAATGATCTGCTTACGGTGCCATAAATATCCTTATAACGAGGGGCAAATTGATAACCGAAAAAATGAAGAATGGAAAAATTAACTTCATTGGTTCCATGAGTGTCGGTAGAATGCATTTTAGGCTGGATATCAGTTGTGTTGTTATATAGAATATCAAATACGTAATGACTTTCATGCTCATTCGCTCCGATAATCCGGGCATTAACGGGAATGTGGTTAGCAACCATAGTGTAAGAAACAATCCCTTTTTTCAAGCCGAAATATTTAGGTGAATGACGCGAATTCATGGTATTAATTTGCGTCTCGAATTTTTGGCCATCACTGCTGGAATGAATGGTATCGTCGATATCGTAATGGTGAAAGATAGGCAGCTCTGTTATGGCATTACTGATTCGGTCATTGGCTTCTTTTAACGTCTCTAAGCGAATAAAGTTATCCGATGTAGCCGAAAGAGAAGGATAACGAATATCAGAGATTTCTCCCATTCTTCCCAATCCCATGTTTGTACCCCAGGCAATCAGACAAGCAACTAAAACATGATCCTCTCTTGGCTGTTTGGCATAACGACCTAAAATGTGATCAAACGCTTCCATAAAGGAACAGTGTTGATTGGCGTAGTGCAAAACACTTCCAATATCAATCGGCCTTAGTGCATCAAAAAAGGTATGATTAATGGATTCCGTATCTCGCGTATTGGAAAGCGTCCATCGGCCATAGCGTCCCCGCTTTTTATGGACATGTTCATTTTCGCCAGACGCAATTCGTTGGTTCACCTCTGTTAAGCGTCTTTCAAGCTGTTGCCTTAATTCGGCTAAATGCTCATGGATAGGCTGATGGAAAGTTGTTAAACCAGCATCAGCCAATAACTTATCTTTCTGTTGCCACTTTTCATCATCAATTAGATCATCCTCAAAACTGCGAAATCGGATGCTTTCACGACAAAAAACATCTCCTGCTTCCAGTCGATGACGTAAAAGCCGATAAATGAGAAACTCATAGCGATCTACCTTGATGTTCTTTTCCCCATTAGGTTCCTGCTCATAAATGTAACGCTTTATATTATCCGATATAAAGCGCTGAGGTAAACTGTCCGCATTGTATTGTCCTAACGCTTTATTTTGATGAAAAGCCCATTTTATAAAATCAATGGCCTCCATGAGTGGATCATTTTTGGAGGGGGATGCAAAATTAACCATAAGCAGTAAAGGGCGTAAATGACGTTTAAATTGACGAGCTAATTGGTCAATGTGTTCCCATTGGAAAGTTGTTTCATCCCACTTTGCATTCGTGGCAATTTGATCGGCAAGATTAGTAAGTTTTTGCCGTTCCAAGATAGAAAAGGCTCTCGCTTGAATATCGCCAAAAGGGGTGTCAGCCCCAATGCTATCGTCAGTGAGTAATTGAAGCACTTCGCCAGCCTTTTTCATGTTTTGCCGATTTTCCGTATAGTGCTGATATATTTGATCTTTAGCCGTTGACTTGGATTCATCGATGTATCGCCGAACATTGTAAATCAAGGTATTGATCAGATTGTCATTCATGCGCTGATAGCGATAATACACAAAGCATAATAAATAAACGTACACCAACCACTCATCCAACCTTTTGAGTTTGTAAACAGAGTAATAATTGACCAATGAAGCAAAGTATTTAATGCTTTCATTCGAAACGCCTAACTTGGGCAAAAGGGTGTGAGCAAGTTGGTATAAAGACTGGATTTGCTTCCCTCGGTCAATCTCGCGTTTGATTTCTTTCAGGCTAAAATCCTTAGGTTCACGTTTTAGCAGTGTGATTTCATATAACCCTTGAGCATCTTCGAGTAATGCCTTCAATGTCTGGATATCAGGCTGTTTTAGATGGCTCTGCATGATGACTGTTAATCGATTTTGTTCAAAGGTGATCGCTTGACTCTCTGTTTCTTGAATAAAACTGTATCCTGGCACAACAATACGTTGTTCATTTAAATAATTCATGATTTCACGGAAGATAAAAATCGGTTTACCGGAAATTGTTACAGCATGATAGGCCTTTCTTTCAATTTGTTTTCTTTCCTCAGAACCACAGCTGCGGTAATCGAATCGTTCAAGGATCAATTGCTGCTGTTTGAAACGAGTTAATTTATGAATGGTACTCCAATCAACCATTTTTCTATCATTAAAGTGTTGTTTTAGCACATATTGAAGATCTTCCTCCACTTCATGGAGTTCAAATGTAAAAAATAAGTGCTTGGCTTTGAAATAACCAAGTTGTAGCACAAAATAAACTTTAGATTTAAAGGAATGCAGGTTTTGTAATAACTCTTTCTCGGGTTGAGAAAGGGAAAAATAATAACAACGATCTTCATATGTAAAACGTGGCCTTCCAAAGAGTACTTTGTATTCATCTTCCCCTAAAATGCTTATCCTTTTTTGTTGGGTTCCGGTGGTTCTAACAGTCATCGTTTCCCCTCTCTTTCCCTGTTTCAAAAAGTAAACCTTTTGAAAGAGTCCTTTTATCGTTGTTTTATATGTCATAAGTATAACATAAATCATTTTGAAACATGTCTATAAACTTGTAGATATTTTGAAACAAATCTATAATAGTTATATAAGTTTTTCTATATATCATCCGAGAAATCAATTATTCATTTTGGGAAGGTGTGAGAGATCGTGAGATCTTTTTTCTATGCACGAGTCAGCAGTAAAGATCAATCATTAGAAAGACAACTTGAGGCTGCCAAAGACATTGGTATTCCAGAGGAATATATTTTTGTAGACAAAGCGAGTGGTAAAGATTTTAAGAGACCTGAATACCAATTGATGAAACGAATGTTTCGAGAAGGAGACGCTTTATATATCAAATCGTTGGATCGACTGGGACGTAATAAACAAATGATTTTGGACGAATGGCAAGACTTAGTCAAAACCAAACAAATTGATATTGCCGTGCTAGATATGCCTTTGCTTAACACAATGAAATATAAAGACTTGGATGGTCTTGAAACCTTGATCTCCGATTTAATCCTGCAATTATTGAGTTACATGGCTGAGGACGAACGCAAACGAACAAGAGAAAGACAAGAGGAAGGCATTCGAATTGCTAAGCAAAATGGTGTAAAGTTCGGGAGGAAAAAACATAAGATCGATGATACCTTTAAGGCTGTTTATCCCGAATGGAAACACAATAAAATCACGGCAGTCGAAGCCATGAAACGCGTGGGCATGAAAAGCAACACGTTTTATAGAAGGGTCAAAGAATACGAAGCGAATCTCTAATG
>DATGUH010000009.1:0-3922 GCA_035301445.1 Pseudogracilibacillus sp.
TTTAGAAGCGGTAAGCAAAAACAAGCAGATGAACTTGGTAATTGGGAAGACTGGCGGACACTTGGTTCGGAAATTCGCACACATACGCTCGAAAACCTTGATTATTATTTACAAATATTAAGTGATAATGTAGAAAAACGCGGCGGTAAAGTGTTTTTTGCCCAGACTGCTGAAGAAGCAAATGAGTATATTCAAAATGTCGTAAAAGAAAAAGAAGCTAAAAAAGTTGTTAAAGCAAAGTCAATGGTTACAGAGGAAATTGGTTTAAACGATGCATTAGCAGATATAGGTTCTGAAGTGGTTGAAACTGACTTAGGTGAATGGATTTTGCAATTGGATGAGGATCCGCCATCTCATATCGTTACACCTGCTTTACATAAAAATAAAGAACAAATTCAGGAAACTTTTCATAATAAGCGTGGTTATGAAGGTTCTGATACACCAGAGGATCTTGGATTATTTGCTCGGGAACAATTACGTAAAGACTTTTTGTCCGCTGATGTTGGTATTACCGGTTGTAATTTTGCAGTGGCAGAATCTGGTGCGGTCACTTTTGTAACGAATGAAGGAAATGCTAGATTAGCAACAAGCCTCCCTGATACCCAAATATCCGTAATGGGTATGGAACGACTTGTTCCTACATGGGAAGAACTTGATGTACTTGTCAGCTTACTGACAAGAGCTGCTGTTGGTCAAAAACTAACAAGCTATGTAACATCCATAACTGGTACAAGACTTGCTGGTGAAACAGATGGGCCAGAAGAGTATCATTTAGTTATTGTTGATAACGGACGATCAAAGATTTTAGGAACAGAATTTCAATCAGCTCTTCATTGTATTCGTTGTGCAGCATGTATTAATGTCTGTCCTGTATATCGTCATGTGGGCGGTCATGCATATGGATCGATTTATCCTGGTCCAATTGGTGCAGTACTCACTCCTCTTTTAGATGGTTATGAGGATCATAAAGAACTGCCATATGCCTCTTCTCTTTGTGGAGCATGTACAGAAGCATGTCCAGTAAAAATTCCACTCCACGAACAATTGATTCGTCATCGAGAGATTATTGCAGATGAAGAAAAAGATACACCAATACCGGAAAAGGCATTAATGAAAGGTTTTGCAAAATGGGCATCCACCCCAACTGCATATAAAATGAGTGCAGCAATGGCGAGAACAGCAATGAAACCATGGTCAAAAGATGAAAAAATTGAGAATGGTCCAGGACCAATGAAAGGTTGGACAAATACACGAAATTTCCCAGCCCCGTCTGAAACATCTTTCCGCTCTTGGTTTAAACATCGTAAGAAAGAGGAGGAAGTGAAATGACGATTCAAAACAGGGATGCATTTTTAGAAAATGTGGCCAGTCATCTTGGCCGAAATCGTCGTACGGAAGGTGTAGAACGTCCCAAGTGGAGTATTCAACCACAATTTGACGTTTTTAAAGATCATTCACAAGATGAATTGGTCGATGAATTAGAAGCGATTTGTGACGTCATCCATACGGATATGAAACGTACAACCAAGCAGAATCTAAACAAAACATTGCAAGAAACATTTACAGATTTGAATGGAAAAACAGTCGTTGCCTCCAGCGACAATCGTAATGTAGAGTTTGGTTTAGATACGTTTTATAAAAATTTTGAATCCAGTGGTGGCTATGTTCATTTATGGAATGAAAACACGGAAGAAGAAAATCGCCAAGTTGCAGAACGTGCTGATATCGGGATTGTTTTTAGTGATATCACCCTTGCCGAATCTGGAACGACTGTTTTATTTAATAACAAATATAATGGCAGAGCTATTAGTCTTCTGCCACATAGTTACGTCGCCCTAATTCCAAAGAGTACTATTGTCCCTCGAATGACGCAAGCAACAAAAATGATACACGAACGTAATCTTGCTGGTGATGATGTAGCAAGCTGTGTAAGTTTCGTTACAGGTCCGAGTAATAGTGCCGATATCGAAATGAAATTAATCGTAGGCGTACATGGTCCAGTGACTGCAACGTATATTTTGATTGAAGATGCCTAGCGGTTATAGAGTGAACCGATTTAAACATGGTATATGCAGAAAAATATCATGCTGTACAGTAGCCTTTTCGAAATCTAAGACTTAAATAACTAATAAATCACTTTTGAAATGCAGTAGTTCACTAACTAAGACATCTAATTACATGTATTATGTAATTAGAAGCATTGTTTTATAGAAAGCTATTAAATTTGAATCAATCCCCCTTGCTACTTCCTGTTCAGCGACAGAAGCTGGCGAGGGGATTTTTCAAAGCTGGAAAGCAGGTGAAAACATGACCCAGCAATATGTTCCGCATAAACACATATTCACTTCTCTAGTACGTGAACTGAATCAGTTATTAGACGGCGAAGTTATTATTACGAATGAAGCGGGCGTCATTATGGCGAGCACTGACTCAAAACGAATCGGTACTTTTCATGAAGGGGCAAAAATCGCTATGGAAAAAAAGCATCGAATGAACATGACAGGAGAACGAAGTAGGAAGTTAGAAGGTGTCCGAAAAGGTGTTGTCCTCCCTATTCTCATTCATGAGGAACCGATTGCTGTATTGGGAATTACCGGTGAACCACAATCGGTAGAACCACAGGCTACACTTGTTAAAAAAGTAGCTGAATTATTCATTCAGGATTCCATGCAGCAAATGAATTTAGAAAAGCAAGCTCGTGATTTAGAATTTTTCGTATATGATTGGCTACATCGTAAAGCAGATGCTCAATCATTAATGGAAAGAGCAGAGTTTTTTCATATCAATATCGAAGCTTATTATCAAGTGATCCTTTGCGAAGTAAAAGAGAAAGATGTTCATTTGACCTATCAAGATATCGAGTCACTCCGGATGCTTTGGGATCAAAAAGGAGATGCACTAATTGTTCGGTGGGGACTAGGAAAATGGCTATTGATTGTAAAAGATATCTTAGATAAAACGTTAAAGCAACAATTAAAACAGTTTATACGAGTAGTGCATCAGCATATGGATATGCATATCATTGTCGGATGTGGGCAATCGGTTGTCCCTGAAGAATTGCCACTGTCATTTGAACAAGCAACTCGTGCCGCTGAAATAGCCGATATAAACAGACCGCTTGTTTTTGAAGAAGACATGCGATTAGAAATGTTGTTATCAGAATTAGACACAAAGACGAAAAAGCAATTCGTTGCCCGCACGATTCGAGCGCTTGAAAAAGAGACTTTTCTAATTGAAACTTTAAAAGCTTGGTTTGAAAATAATATGTCCATCAGCAAAGCCGCAACACATCTACATGTTCATAAAAACACGTTACATTACCGCTTGAAACGCGTAGAGCAATTGACTGGTTTAAAAACAGATCAGGTGGAAGACTTAGTTCAACTTTATTTAGGTTATTTATTATTGGGTAAATTTCATCCTTGAATGGTATTTATCATTCGGCGGCAAGAGTACTACTTCAAGGATGAATACCGTTTGGCGAAAGTGAAAATCTTATACTCATTTTTCATAATCAATCATCATCTATTTAGCTAGGTTTAATTGTTGTGCAAAAGGATAATAAAACTGTAAGTAAAACGCTTACGATTTGTAGGATTACACATATACTTTTCCGAAAAATACACTTACAATATTGTATAAAGAAATCATTAGGAGAATGACTATGATAAATGACCACATCAAAAATATGTTACAAGATATTGTTGGAATAGAGAATGTTGTCACTGATAATGCAAGTTTGCTTGCTTATTCATATGATGCCACAGCTCGTTATCAATCGCTTCCCGATGCCATGGTTGCACCTCGAAATACAGAAGAGGTTGCCAGTATTGTACAACTTTGTAATACAGAACAAATCCCCATTGTCCCTCGCGGTTCGGGAACAAATCTTTGCGCAGGAACAACACCTTCAGAAGGCGGA
>DATGUH010000010.1:0-16116 GCA_035301445.1 Pseudogracilibacillus sp.
CATGTAATTGTTGGATCAATCGATCATTCTAGAATTGATAATAAGAAATGTAGCTTTCTACTCGGTGTGAATGAAGGTCTTTGGCCAATGAAACCTCCTATTGATGGGATTATTAATGAACAGGAAAGAGAATATTTATATCGATTTGGAATGGAACTTGCAGCGAGTAATCGTCGTGTATTACTGGATGATCACTTTTATATGTATCTAGCTTTCACAACGGCAACGGAATATGTTTGGGTGAGCTATCCTATTAGTGACAGTGAGGGTAATGGACGGTTGCCAGCCCAAATAATCCAACGTCTGTATGAATTTTTTCCTGATATGGAAGCGCCTGTTTTGTTGTCAGAGCCAGATGAGTTGAATGAAGCTTCGAGATTTATTACGACTCCGGAAAAAACACGGGCACCTTTAACAGTCCAACTTTCCCGGCAATTAAGAGGTTATCCAATGCAAGACATTTGGCTGGATGTACTCGCCTGGTATATGAAAAATGAGACGAAGGATGAAACAGCTTATAAGGTGCTGCAAAGTTTATTTTATGAAAATAAACCAAGTAATTTATCAAATGAAACAGTGAAGCAATTATATCCAAAGGAGAAACCTGTATCTATGAGTGTTTCTCGATTGGAGAGATTGAACAGCTGTAAATATCAGCACTTTGCTAAACATAATTTAGCATTGGAAAATAGAAGAACATATAAATTAGAAGCGCCAGATATTGGTCAATTGTTTCATGAAGCTATTAAAATTATAACAGAATGGATTCAAGTAGAGAGAAATGATTTTAAAGGACTAACCAAAGAAGATGCGAAACAATATGCGAATCGTTCCATCGAACATTTGGCGCCAATAATGCAACATCAGATTTTAACGAGTTCTAATCGTTATAAATATTTGCAACGGAAACTTTCCAGTATTATTGCACGTACAACGTATATTTTAAGTGAACAAGCTAGATTGAGTGGTTTTTCTCCTGTAGGGATGGAACTTGCCTTTGGAATGAAGGGTGGGCTTGATCCACTAAAAATAGAGTTGCCGAACGGTTTTGAATTACATTTGCGTGGACAAATTGATAGAGTAGATCAAGCTAGAGAAGGCGAACAACTTTATTTACGAATAATTGATTATAAATCAAGTAACCAAGATTTGAGCCTGCAGAAAGTGTATTATGGACTTTCTTTACAAATGCTTGCATATTTGCAAGTTGTTTTAGCTAGGGCGGAAGAGTGGCTTGGATTGGCTGCAGAGCCTGCTGGTGTACTTTATTTTCATATTCATAACGCAATGCTAACTGAAAAAAGTTTACTGAGCGATGAAAAAATCACAGATGCATTATTTAAAAAGTATAAAATGAATGGGCTAGTTATGGCTGATGAACAGGTTGCAAGATTGATGGATACATCGCTTGAAACAGGCCGAAGTGATATTGTACCGATTGGTTTGAAGAAGAATGGTGAATTACGTTCAGATTCAAATGCTGCTAGTTTGGCCACATTCCAATTGCTCGAGGATTATTTAGAACAGTTGTTAGTAGATGCAGGTTTGAATATGACATCGGGACAAATAATGCTTGACCCTTATGAATATAAACAACGTACAGCTTGTACATTTTGTGATTTTAAATCCGTTTGTCAATTTGATCCAACATTAGAAGAGAATGATTTCCGTCGTTTGAAGGCAATGAAAGACGATGAAGTATTAGATAAAATGCAAGAAATACGTTAAAGGGGAGGAAATAACTGATGGTTACTTGGACAAAAGAGCAACAGGAAGCAATTGATACATCAGGTAAGCATTTACTTGTTGCAGCTGCAGCCGGTTCAGGGAAAACAGCCGTCCTTGTTGAAAGGATTATACAGAAAATCATCCGTAAAGAGAATCCTATGAATATTGATGATATATTTGTCAGTACTTTTACGAATGCAGCTGCTGAAGAGATGCGTAACCGTATTGGTCAAGCACTTGAAAAAGAGATTCAAAAGGACCCGGCCTCCTATCACTTAAAAAAACAATTATCATTACTACAACGAGCACAAGTTTCTACACTGCATTCTTTTTGTACAAATGTTGTTCGGCAATATGCGTATATGCTTGATATTGATCCAGGATTCCGGATAGGTGATGAAATGGAGATGGATCTCATCAGGCAGGAAGTGATTGATGAATTACTAGAAGATGCGTACAGTCGAGAAGGAGAAGCGGTAGAATCCTTTTATAAAGTAGTGGACATGTTTTCTGATGATAGAAGCGATGAAAATATAGGGGATATTATTCTTGATTTGTATCGTTTTAGTAATGAATATCCATGGCCTGAAACTTGGTTGAAGGAACAAGTAAAAGTATATGAACTAGAAGACGATGTTGCTGAAGAAAGCCTTCCTTGGTTGGAACTCTTGAAGAAACATGTAAAGGAAGAGCTGGAAGGTGCTTTAAAAAGCGTAGAAAAAGCGATTGAAATAGCACGTGAACCAGATGGTCCATATCAATATTTTACAATGTTAGAAAGCGATATGGAGTCTATTGAAAAGGCATTAGAAAAAGTAACGGGCTGGGACGAGATACAAGTATTTATGCAAGATTTTGGCTTTCTTACGTTATCTAGTAAAAAAACAGAGTGCAATGAAGATAAGAAAAAACTAGTTAAAAAGATTCGAGACCAATACAAAAAGGATATAAATAGTTTACGAGAGGAACTGTTTAAAAGAGATTTAGCTCATCACTTAACAGATATGCGTACATTGGCTCCAGTAATAAAGGAATTAATGTCTTTAGCCATCGATTTTAAAGAACGATTTATGGCTGTAAAGAAGGAAAAGGCAATAGTCGATTTCTCTGATTTGGAACATTATTGTTTAGAAATTTTATTGGATTCAACTTCCACACCAGATAAATTGATTCCTTCTACTATTGCTAAACAATACCAAAAGCGATTTAAAGAAGTATTTGTTGATGAATATCAAGATATTAATATTGTTCAAGAGGCAATATTAAGTGCAGTGAGCTCAGATGAACAGGACGGAAACATGTTCATGGTAGGAGATGTGAAACAAAGTATATATCGTTTTCGTCACGCAGAGCCACAATTGTTTATAGATAAATACCGTATGTACTCTGAAAATGAGAATAAAGGTATCAAAATTGATTTAGCGAAAAACTTTCGCAGTCGAAAAGATGTACTTTCAGGTGCTAATTATGTATTTCGACAAATATTTGATGAAACTTTAGGAGAAATTGATTATGATGAAAAATCAGAGTTAATATACGGTAATCTTGGTTATGAAGATTTCCCATTAGATGATCATGAAGTAGAATTATCTGTTATTGATAAATCAGAAGATCCGGAAGAGAAACAGGAGCATCAAGGAGAAAGTCTAGACGACCTTCATAACACACAGCTAGAAGCAAGAGCTTATACGGAGAAAATTAAAGAATGGATTGGACAAAAAGACAAGCCGCCATTGAAAGTCATTGATAAAAAGACGAATCAGAAGCGAGATATCCAATATCGGGATATTGTTATTTTGAAGCGGAGTATGACGAATTCCTCTGTTATAATGGATGAATTTAAAAAGCAAGGTATTCCAGTTTATGCGGAAATGAGAACGGGGTATTTTGCGGCAATAGAAGTGCAAATTATGATTAATTTATTAAAAATTATTGATAATCCACACCAAGACATTCCGATTGCCTCTGTATTGAAGTCACCTATTGTTGGATTATCAGAAGATGAATTAGCGCAAATTCGTTTAACAAAAAGTCACGTATCATATTTTAGTGCTCTAAAGGCGTACGTGGAAAAAGAACAGGTTCCAAAATTAAATCATTTTCTAAATCAATTGACATCATTTCAAATACTGGCCAAAGAAGGTGCCTTATCAGAGTTAATTTGGCATATTTATACGGTAACAGGATATTATGATTTTGTAGGAGGTATTCCAGGTGGTCGGCAAAGACAGGCCAATTTAAGAGCACTTTATGACAGGGCGCGAGGATATGAGTCAACTTCATTTCGTGGTTTGTTTCGTTTTCTTCGTTTTATTGAACGCATTGATGAAGAAGGGAAAGATCTTGGTGAAGCACCAGCCCTAAGTGAGCAAGAAGATGTTGTACGCATGATGACAATCCATAAAAGTAAGGGACTAGAATTTCCAGTCGTCATTATTGGAGGGATGTCGAAAGAATTTCAGTTCGTGCGCTCACTTAGCAAGAAACCTTATTTACTTGATAAAGACCTAGGTTTTGCGACGAAATTCATTGATCCAGTTAAAAGAATAACGTATCCCACGTTGTATTATACTGCACTTAAGCTGTCTGCGAAAAATAAACAGATGGCAGAGGAGATGCGTGTATTATATGTTGCAATGACAAGAGCTAAAGAAAAATTAGTGATGATCGGCGATGTAAAAGATGGTGAAAAAACAAAGGATGACTGGCAACAAGTATTGGATCATGATGGATGGGTATTACCACTTTCCATGAGAAAAAGAGCTAAAAGCTTTCTCGATTGGGTTGGTCCATCCTTAATTAGGCATCAGATGAACGATGTTTTTCGAGATGATAATAATGAATACACGATTTGGCAAGAAGCCTATCAGGATCCCACCTCCTTTAAACTAGCATTATTGCCGGCGGAAACTCTATTAAACATAACCGGAGAACAAGAATCTGCTAAAACCAATTGGCAACAAAAGTTATTAGCGTGGGATTCATCCGAAATGGGAGATAACGGACATTATGATACTGTTGATAAGATATTATCTTTTAAATATAATTATCAAAAGGCAGCCAAAACCCGTGCGAAGGAATCAGTTACAGAAATAAAGCGCCGTCAGGAAGTAATGGACGAAAGTAGTAGCAGGCAATTTTTAAAACCTTTTCAAGCTTCATTTTCGACGCGTCCACGTTTTATGCAGGAAGACCACCGTCTATCAAGTGCTGAGATTGGAACGGCTATGCATACAGTTATGCAGCATATTCCGTTAACAGCGCCACTGGATCAAACAGAAATGAAGTCTTGGCTAGAGAAATGGATTGCTGAAGAAAAATTAACGGAACAAGAGGCTAAGGCAATTGATATAAAAGCCATTACCCACTTTCTGTCATCTGATATGGCTAGATTTATTTTTAATAGCAAATATGTAGAACGAGAAGTTCCTTTTACATATACATTAAAAGCCCATGACATTTATCCTGATTGGGAAGATGATTATGCAGAAGAAAAAGTAATGATTCAAGGAGTGATAGATTGCTTGATTCATACAGATAAAGGAATGATTATCCTTGATTATAAGACAGACAATATTCCTTTTAAAGCGTTAACCGAAGAAAAGAAAATAGCATTGAAAGATAAATATCGTACACAACTTTCTTTATACAAACAGGCTATAGAAGATATATTCAACCAGCCAGTTGAAGCAACTTATTTATACTTTTTTGCTAAAGATTTGTTACTTGAAATGTAATTATTTTAACGAGGGGCCTTAAGATTGACAAGTATCATGAAGGACCCTTTTTTTAGCAATACAATTAATTTTATTGAGAGTGAATTATAAAGGTGTTCGAATGCAAATGTGTTCTGTTGGAATCACTATGAATCATCACGTACAATTAAGGTAGGAGTGTGAAAACAAATGACATTAACTGCAATTATAACAGGTGCAAGTAGTGGTATTGGTGCAGCAATCGCGGAAAAATTCGCTGAAGAGGGCATAAACGTAGTTCTCGCTGCACGAAATGAGGAAAAGTTAAGTGAGACTGCCAAAACAATTCAAGAAAAAGGTAATAAAAATGTGTTGCCAGTCCCAACAGATGTTAGCAAACAGGAGGATGTTGAGCATTTATGTGAACAAGCGGTAAATCAGTTCGGTGAAGTGGATATTTATGTAAATAATGCAGGTGCGATGTTGAGCGCAGCAGTTACGGATGGAGAACTTACGCAATGGGAAACAATGATTGATGTTAATATAAAAGGAGTATTGTATGGATTACATCAAGTTCTCCCGGATATGATTGAAAGAAAGACGGGTCATATTATTAATATTGCTTCTGTTTCGGGACATGAAGTGACGAAGAAAAGCACAGTATATAGTGCAACGAAATTTGCGGTACGAGCTATTTCAACGGGGTTGGAAAAAGAATTAGCACATACAGGTGTGAGAATGACTAATGTATCTCCAGGTATGGTGGATACATCCCTTACAAATCGTGCTGATATGAATAGAAAACCGCTTGATGCGGCTGATATAGCAGAAGTAATTTATGATGCAACTCAAAAACCAGCGCATGTAAATGTGAATGAAATAACCATTCGACCAGTGTAATAAGTACATTTTACATTCATTTTAGCTAGGAGTTTTATGCCCGGAAGCATTGAATAATGTGTACAAAGATACAAGAAGCACTACTATACTTTTAGATTAGCAATCTGTTCATTAATTTGATATTATAATATCATAGAACTTGCGTGGATAAACAGAGCTTATGTAGGACATGAATAAATTTTCATGTTTTAGATATTTCTTAGTAAATGTTTGTTCAATCCTTCACTTAGTATATAATTATACTGTGTAGTTTTTTTATAATCGTTTCATGAATTTTACAAATGATTTTATTACATAATATGGAAGGGGTATTTGTAAATGAGTAAGCCTAAAATTGTTGTACTCGGTGCAGGATATGCCGGACTTAAAACAACAAGAGAATTAACAAACAAGTTGTCACCAGAAGAGGCTGACATTGTATTAATTAACAAACATAATTATCATTATGAATCTACGTGGCTTCATGAGGTTGCGGCGGGTACGATTAATCCTAACCAAGCTCGCTTTATGATTTCGGATGCGGTGAGCCCAAACCGTGTACGTCTTATTTATGATGAAGTTGTAAAAGTGGATAAAGATGAACAACGTGTACAATTGGAAAACGGAGAAATCCAGTATGATTATTTAGTAATTGCACTAGGGTTTAAATCGAATACATTTGGTATTAAGGGCATGGAAGAAAATGCTTATTCCATTGTAGATATTGATTCAAGTCGCTTAATTCGGGATCAATTGGAATTGCAATTTGCAAAACATACTACTGAAAATCCAGATGAAGACTTAACGATTCTTGTTGGTGGTGCTGGTTTTACAGGAATTGAATTACTTGGGGAATTAGCTGAACGTGTACCAAGATTGTGTAAACAGTATGATGTTGATCGTAGCCAAGTGAAAATTATTAATGTGGAAGCAATGCCTTCGATTTTACCGATGTTTGATAAAGAACTTGTAGCGTATGCGAAGGAATCCTTGGAAAACCGTGGTGTTGAATTCCGTTTGGATGCTCCTATTAAAGAGTGTACTCCTGATAGTTTTATTATTGGTGAGGATAATGAAGAAATTAAAGCTGGAATAATTATTTGGACTGGTGGAGTAACTGGTAGTCCTGTACTTGCTGAATCTGGTTTTGAAATAACAAAAGGTAAGGTAACTGTAGATGGAGATATGCGTGCACCTGGAGAAGATAATATTTTCATTCTAGGTGATTGTGCGTGGGTTATGGACGAAGAAGCAGGTAAACCATTCCCGCCGACAGCTCAAGCTGCAATTCAGCATGCAGATACTTGTGCTAATAATATTGTGGCCTTGATTAAAGGTGGACCAATGGAGAAGTTCCAATTCGATGATAAAGGTACAGTAGCATCATTAGGTGTAACAGATGGAATTGGAACAGTGCTTGATGGTACAGAGCTTAAAGGGAAACCTGCAGCAGCAATGAAAAAGGTCGTTGATAATAGATCATTATTCCTCTTAGGCGGTATGAAAATTATTCTGAAAAAAGGAAAAGTACGTCCTTTTTAATAGCAACGAATCAAGGGAGGCATTGACAAATATGAGAGGCTTTTGTTATACAGTATTAGTTGTTTTAGCAGCGGTGGTAGGATATTCCGTAACAACAAGAGCATTAGAAGAGACGAGAGATTTCCGTTAAAAAATCGAATACAATTTTTATGATAAGAGCTCTTTGACATGAACGTCAAAGGGCTTTTTTGCATTTACTACAATATTCCTTCAAATGAAAGACATATTTTTGTTTTATCTGTGTTTTATATCACAGAAACATTCTGGTTATTTATATATACTAAAAATAAAGGAAATAATAAGAGAAGCAGATTTACGAGGAGTGTAATTAATGAACACCATGCTTTTAATTATCATAAGTTTTGTTTTGATTATCATTGCTGGAGTTGTTACGGTGCTTGCATTTAAACAAGAGGAAAAGAAAATTGAAACATATAAAGAACAACGACAATCACCAGAGGAGGAAAGGAAACGATCTGAAGAATATGAGAAAAATTCAGTTTCTGATGTGATACCTTTACAAATATGGGCTTATGTTACTACTGCGATTATCACTGTTATTCTGATTGTTATATTTATGAAATAAGTTTCAATTTTTCTTTTTAAACCCTTTATACACTTTACGATAAAAAAAGGAATAGATTGTTAAGTATATAGAAATAAATAATAATGGCAATGTGATTAAGTATGGAATTAAATTCATAAGTGCAAATAAATTGAGCAAAATGAGAACGAGCGTTATGCAAAAAAATATTATTGCTGGAACTATAGAACGATTCATTATGAACGCCTCCTGATAAGCATATTTATGTTAAAATAAGCTTGTTTATGAAAAATCAAATAAATTAATTTATTTGAACATATAAATACTGCATACTTATATTGCAATGGGGTAGTCTAGGGACAATTATAAAAATGGAGGGTTTTTATGTCCGATAAAGACTATTTTAATGACAAACTTCCTAAGGATACTAATTCGTATTGGAGAGCGTTTCAGCATACAAATAATTTTGATGCATTAGATCAAGATATTGAAGTTGATGTTTGTGTTGTTGGTGGCGGTATAACTGGTATAACATCAGCTTATTTATTAGCAAAAGAGGGCTTAAATGTTGCGCTTCTTGAAGCGGATGATTTAATGAGTGGAACAACTGGACATACAACCGCTAAAATAACAGCTCAACATGACTTAATTTATGATGAGCTCATGACGAATCTTGGAAAAAGTAAAGCGAAATTGTATTATGAAGCTAATTTGCAAGCACTTCAATTCATTAAATATACCATAAATGAATTGAAGATTGACTGTGAACTTAGCAATCAAGATGCATACTTGTATGCAACTACTGAGGAATATGCCCAAAAAGTAAAAAAAGAATATGAAGCATATCAAGCACTTGGTATAGATGGGGAATTAGTAGATACGATTCCTTTAAATCTAGAAATAAAAAATGCTGTTATGATGCGTGATCAGGCTCAGTTTCATCCTGTAAAATATTTGACCTCCCTGATTGAAAAGATAAAAGAAATGGGTGGACTCATATTTGAAAACACAACGGCCGTGAATATTAAAGAAGAACAAAAACCGAAAGTGCTGACAAATAAAAATTATCAGGTTACCGCCAAATATGTACTATCTTGTACGCATTTTCCTTTTTATGAAGGATTAGGCTTATATTCTACAAGAATGTATGCAGATAGATCTTACGTCATTGCAGGAGATGTAGGAAAGGTTCAGGAAGATTTTTTAAATGGTATATACATCAGTGCTGATCAACCAACACGTTCCATGCGTTCCGTTACAATAAATGATGAGAAAATGGTGCTTATTGTCGGAGAAAGTCATAAGACTGGTCAAGGAAAAGATACGTTGAAACATTATAAGGCATTACAAAGCTTTGGTGAGGAATTATTTGATCTAAAGAAAATTCCTTATCGTTGGTCAGCCCAAGATTTGACAACGTTGGATAAAGTCCCCTATATCGGAGAAATTACTCCTGGGCAGCCTAACATACTTATTGCTACTGGTTACAGGAAGTGGGGTATGTCTAACGGAACTGTTGCAGCTCTTTTATTAAGTGATATTGTTTTAGAAAAGAAAAATGCATTTAAAGATTTATACACACCTTCAAGATTTAATGCCACTCCGAGTATCAAAAACTTCTTAAAACAAAATATGGATGTTGCTGGTCATTTAATTAAAGGAAAGTTTGAAAAAAGCAACTTTGATCCTAAAGACCTTAATAATGATGAAGGAGCAGTTATAACAATTAATGGAGAAAGAAAAGGAGCATATAGGGATGAAGAGGGGACACTGCATATTGTAGATACAACGTGTACACATGTTGGGTGTGAAGTAGAATGGAATAATGGAGAAAAAACATGGGATTGTCCATGTCATGGATCTAGGTTTTCATTCAATGGCGATGTACTGGAAGGCCCTGCGGAAAAACCGTTGCAAAAACATGATTATAAAATGTTGGATAATTTAATCTCCAAAGATTCAGGATATTAATGCTTGGACTGTTATTGACTTATGGGAATAACTTGATCGTTAAAAAATGGATGCCGTTTATGGCATCCATTTTTTGTGAGGTGTATAAGGTTATTGGCACTTATTCATGACCATTAGTAGCTGGTTCCTCTGTATTTACAAATCTCTACCTGTTAAGTTTCATTTTCCAATGCTTGAAAAAAGCGGGCTATTTTTGTAATGGGTGCCTGCTTTATAATATCATGTTGTTGTAGCAACTTTTCAAATGCCGCAAGTCCTGTATCATAAGATTTTGCTTCTAATTCCAACTCGAAGTCATGTTGATTTAAGTAAGAACTTTCATCCAGCACAAATTCCAATTCATCCTGATGAAAAGCATATCTTTTAGTCTTTAGAAAACCATAATACACTAAGTCTTCATGTTGTATGTTCATATTATTTAATAGTTCACCATTATAAGGTTTAGCAATTGGATGTCCTTTTATCCAGGACACATATTCCTGATAAGTTAATAAATCATGCGTTTCTAACACACTTCTTGTTTGGGGTTGTTTTAGAGTCAAAGTATAAGAATCATCTTTTTCTCTAATTCGAAGTGCACTTTTATGTTTTTTTAGTGACATATGTTTTGTGTCAAAGTAGTGGTTTATTTGTACTACAGGCTTGTTTGGAAAGGGAAGTGTTTCCAACAATTTGTAAAATGTATGCTCATCTATTAATGTTTTAAATTCAATTTCTATTTCTTGTCCCATGAATTTATACCTCCATCCAATCCATATTATCGCTGAAAAATTTAAAAGAAGCAATGGATGGGGATATCTCTATTCCTATGTTATGATAGATACAGTTAATTAGCTGAAAATGTGGCGTAGTCAGGAGTGAATAAAACGATGAAATTTACGATAGTTTCTCGCGATGACGAGAGATCGAGAAATATGAAAGCGAAAATGAAGCAATACTTAATTGATTTTGATTTGGTGTACAATAAAGAAGACCCAGAGCTCGTCATTTCAATTGGAGGAGATGGCACACTTTTGGAAGCCTTCAGAAGATATGTACATAAATTGGACAAGACTGCTTTTCTTGGCGTTCACACGGGTCATCTTGGCTTTTACACGGACTGGACATCTAATGAACTTGAAAAACTTGTGATTGAAATTGCCAAGACGCCGTTTCATGTAGTGGAATATCCTTTATTGGAAGTAACTATTCGATTTACAGATGAAGAGAAAGAATTTATGGCTCTTGCATTAAATGAAACGACTATTAAAACGGTAGAAGGGTCAGTTGTTTTTGATGTACAGATTCGTGGTGAGCATTTTGAAACGTTTCGTGGTGATGGGTTATGTATATCAACACCTTCTGGAAGTACTGCATACAATAAAGCACTTGGAGGAGGAATTCTTCATCCATCACTTGAAGCAATTCAAATGACAGAAATCGCTTCGATTAATAATCGCGTATTCCGAACGATAGGTTCACCGCTTATTCTACCAAAACACCATACTTGTTTGCTGAAGCCGCTCCGCAAGAATAGTTTTATCATTGCTACAGATCACACAACAAAAACTTATGCCAACGTAAAATCTATTCAATGTCGAGTTGCGAAAGAACGAGTTCGTTTTGTCCGTTATCGTCCTTTTCCTTTCTGGAATCGTGTCCGTGATGCATTCGTTTCAGAGTTGCCGAGGGAAGACTAATAACAAATGAACTGGTTGATTACAAAAGAAACGGCAGGAAAAGAAATTAAAGCATTCTTAAAGCATGAGGGCAGATTTTCAAAGCGACTTATCATTAAAGCAAAATCAGAAGGTGGAAAAATACTCGTTAATAACGAGAAGAAAACTGTTCGTTATATCCTCCAAGAAAATGATATTCTTGAAGTTATTCTACCACCTGAGAAACCAGCAGCAAGAATGAAGGCGGAAAATATTTCGCTTGATATTGTTTATGAAGATGCACAGATCTTAGTTGTTAACAAACCAGCAGGAATCGCTACCATTCCATCACGACACCATCCTAGCGGAACTATTGCGAACGGATTACTATATTATTATAAAACCAACAAAATTAAAGCAACTGTCCATGTAGTAACTAGATTGGATAAAGATACGTCTGGCCTAATGCTTATTGCAAAAAGCCAACATTGTCATTCGCTACTTTCACTTGCGCAAAGGGAATACGAAATTGAACGAACTTATCAAGCGATAGTATATGGTAAATTAAAAGATGATGTAGGAACAATTAATCAGCCAATTGGACGTCAGCCAAATTCAATTATTAAACGACAGGTAAGAGAAGACGGACAAGAAGCTATTACACATTTTACTGTATTGGAAAGAACGGAAAATAAATCAAAGGTAAAAATAAACCTTGAGACAGGAAGAACCCATCAAATCCGCGTACATTTTGCAACAATGGGTCACCCGCTTGTAGGGGATGATTTGTATGACGGTGAACATGCGGGGATGAATCGACAAGCATTACATTGCTCGTGTATTGCTTTTCATCATCCTTATTCAGGGGAAAAAGTCCAAATTAAAGCCCCGATTCCATTGGACATGAAGGAATTAATGACAGAAAGCTGAATATTGTTTGACAATCGAAAAGCATTTGTTAAGATGAGTATGGGTTAATTGAATAAATACCTCGTTAGGTGAGGCTCCTATATAGTGTGTACTACTACCCAGAAACGTCGAGAGACACCAATGGGTTAACAGAAACTATCGACTTAAGGTAGTTTCTAATGTAGTGGGAAAACTTCCAGGCTATATAGTGCTAAAACTCCACGATGCAGGCTACATATGTCATGGGTCTTATCAATGTCTTGATGAATCCCGATTTTTGCAGGCACCTTCTTCGTGAGGGTGCTTTTTATATGATTTTAGAAAAAAGCAGGTGTATAATATGTCAAAAAATGAACAAATAACAAAAAAGATCGAACTCTTAAAAAAATATTTAAGAGAAGAAGAGACAGAAAACTTTCGTCAAACGTTTATGGACATGCACCCCTATGAACAGGCTAGTTTTTTTAAACATCAACCTTATAAACGTAGAATGAAAATATATTCTTATTTATCACCAGAAGAAATGTCAGAAATTATGGAGTATATTGAGCTTGAAGACACGGAAAAGTTTATAACGGAAATGGATTCGAATTTCGCAACAATGATTTTCTCTGAAATGGCTGTTGATGATGCAGTTGACATTTTGCAAAATTTATCCAAAGATGAATTGGCAAGTTTTCTTGTCATTATGGACCAAATGGATAAAAGTGCTTCAGAAGAGATTAAGAGTCTGCTTCATTATGAGGAAAAGACAGCCGGAAGTATTATGACAACAGAGTACGTATCTTTTGTACAAACACAAACAGCAAAAGAAACACTTGATCAAATGAAAGAAATTGCACCTGATGCAGAGACAATTTATTACACGTATGTATTGAATGAAGATAAAAAATTGGTCGGTGTGCTTTCCCTAAGAGATTTAATTGTAGCAGATGAAGATAAACTAATTGTGGAAATTATGAATGACAACGTCGTTTCTGTTTCGGTTGGAAAAGATCAGGAAGAAGTAGCGAAAATGATGCGGGATTATGACTTTCTGGCAGTTCCAGTAGTCGATTTTCAAAATCATTTGTTAGGTATTATTACGGTCGATGATATTTTGGATGTAATGGATGAAGAAGCTAGTGACGATTATTCCAAATTCGCAGCAATTACAGATGTAGACAGTAAAGATTCTAATCCAATTTCTGCAGCTAAAAAACGTCTGCCATGGCTGATTATTTTATTGTTTTTGGGTATGATGACTGCAAGTTTAATCGACAGTTTTGAAGAGACATTGGAACAAGTCCCAGTAGTTGCTATTTTTATCCCATTAATAGCTGGAATGGCAGGTAACGCAGGAACACAATCACTAGCTGTTGCGGTTCGTGGTATTGCAGTTGGTAATTATGGCGGCGGTAAGAAAATTAAACTCATCTTGCAGGAGATTTCTACTGGGTTACTCGTCGGTGCATCATGTGGTGTTGTCATAATTTTAACAGTATATATATGGAAGGGAAATATATTTTTAGGCATTCTTGTCGGTATTGCTATTTTAGCGACTTTAACGGTTGCTACGTTGTCTGGAGCGCTTATACCTCTTTTCATGCAACGATTAAACATAGACCCAGCGGTAGCATCCGGTCCATTTATAACGACATTAAATGATGTGACATCGGTTTTAATCTACTTTGGCATGGCAACCGCATTTATAGGTCTGCTAATGTAGCAAAATATAATATGAATTTACAAGCTAATATAAAGAGAATCAACTGACTTTGTTAGGTGATTCTTTTTTCTTTTATATGACTGTAAGAATATTATTTGAACTTATAAAGAAAGTCAAGTATAATTAAGTAAATTTTCAGTTAACTATTAAGTGTTTAAATAGAATGCATTTATTTTTAAGAAACGGGTATATATGTAATGAGGAGGGGATATTATGGGTTACATCTTACCAATTACACATTATAATTATAAACAATACCAAAATCGTATGAAAGAGACAGAAGAAAGCCCCCATTATATTCACAGTCCTTATAGAACGGTTTTCCACCGAATAGATTCGGAATATAGTGAAAAAGAGCAAACAATGAATCGTGATCATTTGAAAAAACTAAAAACGACACCCGAAAAAAATCAACCAGAATTTTATTACATTTCCAAACATCAAAAGCACAGTTAACCGGTAAGGGTGGAATGATTAATGAGCGAACTTAATAAGCTTGAAATTAGAAAACAAGGATTTTTATCAAAAACAGACGAGAAAACCCCCACTTTAAAACGCGTGAAGGGCAAAACCCAGCGATAGTGGGAGATGAATCGCCTTCAGACAAGGGTTAGCATTAGCTATCTCAGTTGTTTGACTGTTTGAAAGCCTATTGAATTAATAATAGTTAGGCACAGGTACCAGCTATTACTTGTTTTCTTGCAAACGTTGTATAAATCGTTTCGGTATGGTATGATAGAACATGCATTCCTATTTAGTGAAGGTGAGTATCTATGTTTATCCATAAATCCTACCGTTTTCGTATCTATCCGACTAAAACACAAATAGAATTGATCAAGAAAACAATTGGATGTAGCCGCTTTGTTTTCAATCACTTTCTCGCTACTTGGAAAGATACATACAAAGAAACAGGCAAGGGCTTAACCTATCATACCTGTTCTTCTAAGTTGCCCTCTTTAAAAAATGAATACGCATGGTTAAAAGAAGTGGACAGTATTGCACTTCAGTCATCACTTAGAAATCTGGCTGATTCCTTTTCGAGATTCTTTAAGAAACAAAACAAAGCTCCACGTTTCAAATCTAAAAATAACAATGTGCAGTCTTATAAAACGAAACATACGAACGGTAATATTGCAATTATCGGCAACAAGATTAAATTGCCTAAACTCGGATTGGTCAGATTCTCCAAAAGTCGTGATGTAGAAGGTCGCATTCTTCATACGACTATCAGAAGAAATCCTAACGGTAAATATTTCATATCCATTCTTGTTGAAACAGAAGTGCAACCATTAGATAAAACTGAAACTTCTATTGGTATAGACTTAGGCATCACTGATTTTGCCATTCTTTCTGATGGTCGCAAGATTGACAATAATAAATTTACGATAAAAATGGAGAGGAAATTAAAAAAAGAACAACGAAAACTTTCAAGACGAGCGTTACATGCTAAAAACAATGGTATGAACCTTCTGGATGCAAAAAATTATCAAAAGCAGAAGATAA
>DATGUH010000011.1:0-45677 GCA_035301445.1 Pseudogracilibacillus sp.
TGATCACTTGTATTGATTTCAATTTGTCTAATTGTATCACGATCCATACAATAATCTTTAATTCTATCAATATTATATGGTTCTTTATATTGTACAGGATCATCTTCTTTAAAATATACTTTAGCTACCCCATCTCCAGAAGTAATTTTAACTATATTTGCACTTGTTGGTATAGGACTTTTAGGTAAAATATCCCGATTAAGCAATTCATTAATGATGGATGATTTGCCAGCAGAAAAATGTCCTGAAAAACATAATACAAATTCATTGTTCAAATACTTTTCATATAACTCCATTATTTTATAAGCATTTTCATCATCTTGCTCTTTTAACATCCATTCATATAAAGCACTAAAATGACTTTTTGTAACAGTTTCCTGATTTTCTTGTAAGACTGACACCATATATTCCCCTTTAATTTCACACATCTTTTCTCCATTATAAAACATTCATGAATAGATATCCAACTTGTTAAATATCGATATGTATCCATTGTTCATCCATGTGCCATTCACCGCTTTAATAATAGCTAGTCAATCACAGGTTTACATAATAATTTTATGTTCAACATAGTTAATTTACATAATATAATTATCGTAACTATTATATATGCTTCTGTACCAACAAAAAAACCGACTGCTATGATAACAGTCGGTAGTTTTATTGATTATACAGGATAAACGCCGTGTTTTCTTTGCGGTAAATATTTGTTTTTAGAAACATACATTTCGAATCTTGTTGCTAGTTCCCTTCTCAAATCATTTGGATGGATGATTGCATCTACAACCATTTCAGATGCGAGTCGATAAATATCAATATCATCTTGGTATTCTTGGCGTTTTTCTTGGATGAATTGCTTTTTCTCCTCTTCATCTTCTATTGCTGCTATTTTATTGGCATAAACAGCATTTATTGCAGCTTCTGGACCCATGACAGCTATTTGGGCTGTTGGGAAAGCAATAACTGCATCTGATTCAAATGCTGGTCCTGCCATTGCATAAAGTCCAGCTCCATAAGCCTTTCGAACAACAACTGAAATCTTAGGCACAGTTGCTTCACTCATCATAGCGAGCATCTTAGCACCATGTCGTATAATTCCTTGTTGTTCTACTTTCGTGCCTATCATAAATCCAGGTACATCCATTAGAAATAGTATCGGAATTTGGAAAGCATCACATAATTGAATGAATTTTGCGGCTTTATCTGCTGAATCTGGAAATAATACGCCGCCTTTTACTCGCGGTTGGTTAGCGATTATTCCAACAGTTTCCCCTTCAATTCTAGCTAGCCCTGTTATTATTTCTTTTGCAAAGCTTTTTTTTATTTCAAGAAAACTATCTTCATCTACAGTACGTAAGATTAGATCATGCATATTGAATGGTGCATTTTGGTTTTTGGGTAATAGTTCTTCAATATCCTTTTCAAAAGTTGCAGGAGATTTTGGCTCTTTAGATTCCGGCTCACTGCGAAAATTAGCTGGAAAGTATGTTAAATACTTCCGAGCAAAGTCAACTGCTTCTTGTTCATTTTCAACAAGTACATCACCGCAACCAGAAACGGAACAATGCATATTTGCCCCTCCCATTTCTTCGAGGCTCACCTTTTCTCCAATAACCATTTCTGCCATACGAGGGGAACCTAAATACATGGATGCATTACCATCAACCATTACAACCACGTCACAAAATGCTGGGATATATGCCCCTCCTGCTGCTGAAGGTCCGAATAAGAGACAAATTTGCGGAATATGTCCTGACATTTTTATTTGATTATGAAAAATACGTCCTGCTCCACGTCTCCCAGGGAACATATGAACTTGATCTGTAATGCGTGCACCTGCTGAATCCACAAGATAAAGCATTGGTACTTCCAATTTTATGGCTGTTTCTTGTATGCGGATTATTTTTTCTACTGTTCTTTTCCCCCATGAACCAGCTTTTACAGTAGAATCATTGGCCATCACGCAAACGTTTTGTCCATTAATTTTCCCCATACCTGTAACAACACCGTCAGCAGGTAAATCACCATCCGTACAATTAGCAAAAAAGGCATCTTCTATTTCGATATCATGATCAAATAGCTTTTTAAGACGATCCCGTACAAACATTTTCCCTTTGTCACTGTTTGCTTGATGATACTTTTCTTTTCCACCTTTTTTAATGTCTTTAATACGCTCATTAAGACCGCTTATATCGCTCATCAATTTGGCCCCCTATTCTCCTTTATATATTGGTTTTCGTTTTTGCTGAAAAGCATTCAAACCTTCGCGTCTATCTTTAGTAGGAATGGTCTGTTGATAATACATATGTTCTATATCTAATGCTGTATGTAAATTTGTTTCGATACCATGATCAATAGCTGCTTTTGCTTGTTTAATAGCTATAGGTCCATTTTGAGCTATTTGTTTGGCCATTTTGATTGCTTCAGGCATTAGAGTTTCTTTGGCGGTTACATTTTCAACAACACCTAAATGTAGTGCATCTTCTGCAGAAATCACTTCAGCTGTAAATATCAGTTTTTTTGCTTGACCGATACCAATTAAGCGGGCTAACCTTTGCGTTCCTCCCGCGCCAGGAATAATTGCTAGTGATGTTTCTGTTAATCCTAGCTTTACATGATCCGCACATAAACGAATATCAGCGGCAAGAGCCAACTCCAAACCGCCTCCAAAAGCTACGCCGTTTATAGCAGCAATAGTTGGAATTGAAAGTGCATCTAATTTGTTCACTGTATGTCCAATCCGTTTTACAGCTTGGACGGTTTCTTTATCGTTCATACCACGTCGTTCTTTTAAATCTGCACCTGCACAAAAGGCCTTTTCTCCCGCCCCTGTAACAATGACTACTCGAACACCGTCATCAGTTATTACCTTTTCCAAAGATTCATTTAAAGCATCGAGAAGTTCACTTGATAAGGCATTCATTTGCTTAGGTCGATGAAGCGTTAATACAGCGATATTGCCTTCTGTTATTTCATATTGGATAAGTTCTTCCATATTAGGTCGCCCCTTTTACAGTGGATTACTCAACAACAAAAATAACGTCGCCTTCATTTAAAAAATCATCCTCAGCAACTTTGATTTCTTTTATGGTTCCATCTGATTCGCTTTCTACAGGAATTTCCATTTTCATAGATTCCATAATGGCAAGTTCCTGTCCATTTTTTACCTGATCTCCTTCTTTCACTAACATTTTCCACATGCTTCCTGCCATACTTGCTTTGATTTCTTTCATTTTATTAGCCCCTTATTATTTATTTAACATCCTAGTTGTCTCGCAATAACGACACGTTGTATTTCTGAAGTACCTTCTCCAATGACGAGAAGTTTAGCATCTCGTAAATAACGTTCTACTTCATATTCACGCATATAACCATATCCACCGTGAATTTGGATTGCTTCATTCGCTGATTTTACCGCTGTTTCTGTTGCGAATAATTTTGCATAAGCTGCTTCTTTAGAAAAAGGTTTACCTTGATCCTTTAGCCAGGCAGCTTTTAAAACCATGTTCCTTGCCAACTCTACTTCCATTGCCATATCAGCCAATTTAAATTGGACGGCTTGAAATTGACTTATTTGTTTACCGAACTGTTTTCTTTCTTTTGCATAATTTAATGATTTATCCAATGCTGCCTGCGCAATCCCAACACCAAGTGCACCTATAGATATTCTGCCCCCATCCAATGTAGACAAAAACTGTTTAAACCCTTTTTCAGGGTCTCCTAGTAAGTTTTCTTTTGGCACACGCACTTCATCCAATACTACTTCAGCCGTATTAGAGCCACGTACACCCATTTTGTCATAATTATCATTAATAGAAAGGCCGTCACTATCTGTTGGGACAATGAATGCTGAAATCACTGAACGACCTTTTTCGTTTTTTCCTGTTACTGCAGTGACAATGATTGTTTTCGCATAACTTGCGTTTGTGATAAAACACTTTTCACCTGAGATAATATAATCATTGCCATCTTCTGTTGCCGTTGTTTGAGTACCTCCTGCATCTGATCCTGCATTAGGTTCAGTCAGACCAAACGCTCCTAATTCTTTTCCAGATGCAAGTGGAGTTAAAAATTTTTCTTTTTGTTCTTCCGTTCCGAAGAAATAAATAGGTGATGCTCCAAGAGATACTGCTGCTGCATAACTTAATCCAGTACTTCCACAAGCTTTAGCAATTTCTTCAGCGGCCAGCGCATAAGATACAGTATCTCCACCAGATCCCCCATATTTTTCAGGAAAAGGAATACCCAATAATCCTAATTCTCCCATTTGATTCATGATGTCGACTGGAAACCTTGCTTCTTTGTCAATGTCAATTGCTTGTGGTCGAATAACATTAAGGGAAAAATCTCTCACCATATTACGGGTCATTTCTTGTTCTTTTGATAGGTTAAAATCCATTAACTTGCCCTCCTTTATTCGGATAGTTTTGTAGTACACTGTGTTTTTATAGATATGGATACTTATTAAAGTATATCATAATCTGTGTAAATGCTTCCAACACATTTAAATATAAGAAGTGTACGTAATTATTTTTCATAGGGTTGCTTATACTTCAATCAATGAGAAATATTTAATGAAACTAATGATTTCACTTCTTACGATTATCAGTCTGTAATTTTTCTAATCGAGAATGAATTTTTTCCAATCTTTGTTCATGACCAGATGGAGTCGGTTCATAAAATTGTTTACCAATTAATTCATCAGGCAAATATTCCTGGTACACCCACCCATTTTTATAATGATGTGGGTACTTATAACCTTCTCCATGACCAAGTGATTTTGCCCCACTATAATGTGTATCTTTTAAATGATCAGGGATATCATATGTTTTTCCTTTTGTTACTTGAGTCATTGCTTTATCCAGACTTTTATAGGCTGAATTTGATTTAGGTGATAAACATAATTCAACGGTTACTACTGAAAGAGGGATTCTAGCTTCAGGGAGTCCAAGTCGATGTACCGCTTCAACTGCAGCTTGTACTCTAGCACAAAGAGCCGGATCAGCGAGGCCTATATCTTCATAAGCAGTAACTAGTATTCTGCGACATATGCTAACGAGATCTCCCCCTTCTAAAAGCCTTGCTAAATAATAAAGACCAGCATCAACATTACTGCCACGAATACTTTTTTGAAAACCAGATAATAAATTATAATAAATATCTCCTTTTTTATCATGGAGTAATCCTTTGTTTTCAACACATTCTTTTACCGTTTCTTCGGAAATCTCAATATCACCATTTTCATTCTTTTCAGAAGCAAATACAGCGTCTTCTAAAACGTTTAACGCTGTTCGAGCATCACCAGTTGTATTGGCAATGATTTTCAGTGTATCGTCCGTTATTTGTAATGAAAAGTTACCTAATCCTCTTTTTTCTTCTATCGCAAAGTGAAGCAAAGAAAGAATGTCGTCTTTTTCTAGCAGTTTTAATTCTTTAATTTGTCCACATCTCGATCTAATCGCATTATTCACTGTATGAAAGGGGTTTTCTGTTGTAGCTCCAATTAACGTAAATATTCCTGCTTCTAATGCTTTTAATAAAGCATCTTGCTGACTTTTGTTAAAGCGATGGATTTCATCTATAAATATAATTGCATTTCTTGTAAGTCTTGCTTCATCAATCACATTTTCAACATCTTTTTTACCATCTGAAGTAGCATTTAATGCATAAAATTCTTTTTCCATAGATTTAGCAATTGCAAAAGCTAAAGATGTTTTTCCCGTGCCAGGAGGTCCATACAATAGCATGGATGGTACATGTCCATTTTGAATCATTTTATATAGAGCGGTATCAGGACCAATCATATGATCTTGACCAATCACTTCCTCTATATTTTGTGGTCGCATCCGGTATGCCAGTGGTTCATGTGATGTCACCATCATCCCTCCAGTATAGCTGTTTCCTGTATAGTTTGAGCAATATTAGGATACCATAATTACACTATTAATTCTAATTCCTTTCAATCTTTTATCGTATTAAGTATAAATCACTATACTGTCGGTCATAATAAAGACTATATGATGAAATAAAAGAAAAATAGTACTTAACAATTACAGCTATGAGAATGGAGTGTTATATGATGGCAAAAGTTAGACAAGACGCATGGTCACATGAAGATGATTTACTGTTGGCCGAAACCGTATTGCGCCATATCAGAGAAGGAAGTACACAATTGAATGCATTTGAAGAGGTTGGTGATGAATTAAATAGAACATCAGCAGCATGCGGTTTCAGATGGAATGCTGAAGTAAGGAATAAATATATCCAAGCGATTGAAGTAGCTAAAAAACAACGCAAACAGAAAAAACGCGCCCAGGCAGCAGATTTAAAAACAGAAAGTCATAATCATAAGATGATAGAGTATGAACCTGTAAACGAAGATGTGAATTTAATTATGGCGCCTGATGAATTAGAAAAAGATTTAACACTAGAAACCGTTATTGCTTATCTACAATCTTTGTCGCAAGATCATCAACAATCAAGTCATATACGTAATAAATTGGATAAATTGCAAATAGAAAATAGAGCATTACTTCATAAAATTAGTGAATTGGAAAATACACTTAAATTGAAGGAAAAACGTTTAATTGCTATGGAAGAAGATTATCAAACCTTTATTCAAATCATGGATAGAGCTAGAAAAATGACTGTATTAGATGATCATCAATCTGAATCAGCTCCTTCATTTAGAATGGACAAAAACGGAAACCTTGAGCAAGTAGCTCAGAGCCATTCTAATTGAATTCACTAAATATTTTAAATGTGAAAATAGCATATTAAAAGCCGCCTGATTCCTATTACAATCAGACGGCTTTTTTCATGTATTAATCTTCTTCATCAAACACAAGCTTACTAATAGATAACTCTTCTAGTTGCGCATCACTTACACTGCTCGGGGCATCCGTAAGAAGATCACGTGCAGATGCAGTTTTTGGAAATAGAATGGTATCACGAATGTTTGATTTTCCTGCAAGCAACATCACTATTCGATCCAAACCGAAAGCAACACCGCCATGTGGAGGTGCACCATACTCTAGTGCATCAAGTAAGAATCCAAATTGATCACGAGCGGATTCTTCACTGAATCCAAGTGCAGCAAACATTTTATCCTGGATTTCCTTTTGGTGGATACGGACAGAACCACCACCAAGTTCATAACCATTTAAAACCATATCATAAGCATTGGCTCGAACTTTTTCTGGATGTTCTGTTAATTTCTCAATATCTGCTTCAACTGGTGAAGTAAATGGATGATGTGCAGCAGCATATCTTTTTGCATCTTCATCATATTCAAGAAGTGGCCAATCAACTACCCACAAGAAGTTATACTTAGACCCATCAATTAAATCAAGTTGTTTTGCAAGTTTTAGTCTCAACGCTCCGAGAGAATCATAGACAACTTGTTCTTTATCAGCACCAAATAAAAGCAAGTCACCATCTTCAACATTAGCTCTTTCAAAGATCTGTTCTTGTTCTTCATCTGTGAAGAACTTGGCAATTGGTCCAGTCATTTTACCTTCTGCAACTTTGACCCATGCAAGTCCTTTCGCGCCATATGTGGCAACATAATCAGTCAGTTCTCCATCAATATCTTTTCTAGTGAATTCATCAGCATTGCCTTTTACATTTAGAAGACATACTTTACCACCACTACTTGCAGGGCCGCTGAAGACTTTAAAAGAACTATCTTTCAAAATATCTGTTACATGAATGAGCTCCATTCCAAAACGAGTATCCGGTTTATCAGAGCCGAAACGATACATTGCTTCATCATAGCTCATTCGTTCAAAAGCTTCCGTCATATTAATGCCATGCACATCTTTCATGACTTGTTTCATCATACCTTCTGCTATTTCCATGATTTCTTCACTAGATAGGAAAGTCGTTTCGATATCAATTTGTGTAAATTCCGGTTGACGATCTGCACGTAAGTCCTCATCTCGAAAACAACGGGCTATTTGATAGTACCTTTCAAAGCCACTCATCATTATAAGCTGTTTAAATAATTGTGGGGACTGCGGTAGTGCATAAAATTCGCCAGGTTGCACACGACTCGGAACCAAGTAGTCACGAGCTCCTTCTGGTGTACTTTTTGTTAAAACTGGTGTTTCCATTTCTAAAAATTGATTATTGTTTAAATAGTTTCTAACGGATTGAGTGATTTCATGGCGGATATTAAATGTTCGTTGCATATCTTCCCGACGCAAGTCCAAATAGCGATATTTGAGACGTAAATCTTCTGACACGTCTTGAGCTTCGTGTAATAAAAACGGTAAATTCTTTGATTTATTAATAATGGATATGTCTGAAACAGTTACCTCAATTTCTCCTGTAGCCACATTTGGATTAATTGTTTCTGCATCACGTTTAATGACTTTTCCTTCTACCTGGATAACATATTCACTTCGTAGTTTTTCAGCGATTTCAAGTGAATCTTTGGAGTAGACCGGATTAAAAACAAGTTGCACAATCCCTGATGCGTCCCGGAGATCAATAAAAATTAATTCACCTAGATCACGGCGTCTATCCACCCATCCTTTCAGCATCACTGTTTCATTTTCATGTGTACTTCGCAATACACCTGCATACTGTCTCTTGCTCATGATTGTTTTTCCTCCATTAGTTGAAATAGTTTAGAATCAAGTTCACTAATACTTACTTCTTCTTGCTCTCCCGTAGACATCGTTCTCACTTGTACGTATCCAGTTTCCAATTCATTTTCCCCAATAATGACGACTACTCGGGCTTGTAATCGATTGGCATTTTTTAATTGTGCCTTCATCTTTTTCCCCATATAATCTTTATCAACTTTTAAGCCTTTTTGGCGCAAACTTTGCATTAATTTAACTGTTTCTAACTGTGCATCGTCACCTAAGGCAATAAAATAAACATCAATACTGTCATCAATTGGCAATGAAATTTCTTCAGAATCTAACGCCATCATTAATCGTTCTAGCCCCATTCCAAAGCCGATTCCTGGACTTTCTGGACCACCTAATTGTTCTGTCAATCCATTATACCGTCCACCGCCTAATAAGGTTGTTATAGCACCAAAGCCTTCTGCATCACTCATGATTTCAAATGCAGTATGATTGTAATAATCAAGTCCGCGAACGAGCGTTGGGTCAATTGTGTACGGAATATTCATCACATCAAGATATGCTTTTACCTTTTCAAAATAAGCATTAGATGTTTCATTCAAAAAGTCTAAAGTCTCTGGTGCTGTTTTCATTGCTGGATGATGCATATCAGTTTTACAATCCAAAATTCGAAGCGGATTATTTTCTAAACGACTTTGACAATCTGAACATAATTCATCAATATGAGGTGTGAAATGGCTAATCAATGCTTCTCTATGTGCTTTTCTACTCTCGCTGTCTCCCAGGCTGTTCAGAATGAGCTTAATATTTTTCAAACCTAATTTTTCATAAGCGGTCATAGCGAGTGCGATTACTTCGGCATCAACACTTGGATCTTCACTGCCTAATACTTCCACCCCAAATTGGTGAAATTGCCTCATACGTCCCTGCTGTGGACGTTCGTAGCGGTACATTTCTGCAAAGTAATACCATTTTGTCGGTTGGACAGCAGCACCATACATTTTATGTTCGTTATAAGCTCTCACTACAGGAGCTGTACCCTCCGGACGTAGTGTAATGCTTCTTCCACCTCTATCCTTGAATTCATACATTTCTTTCTGGACAATATCAGTCGTATCTCCTACACCACGTTGAAATACTTCAGTATGCTCAAAGAGAGGTGTTCTTATTTCTTTATAGTTATAACTCTCGCACAGAGATTTTAATATTCGTTCAGCATATTGCCATGTTGCAGTGTCTTCAGGCAATAAATCTGTCGTACCTCGAGGCACTTTTAGTTTCATCTGAATAATTCCTCCTTTTAAATTAAAAAATCCCGATCCCTTTATTCCAATTGTGAAATAAAGGGACGAGATTTACCCGCGTTGCCACCCTGTTTAATGCATGTTTTAAGCATTCACTTTAACAGTTAACGCCTGTATACGCTTCTTTTAGCTCCTCATGGACTGTCTTTCATTAGATTGTACAAGTGAAAATAGTCTCAGCCTTGCTACTTTCTCTCTTTCATTTAGTACATTATCTAATTACTCTATTCCATTCATTGGATTGTTCATTATATTATCTTCATAAATCATAAGAATTATGAGGAAGAAAGTCAAGCAATATTCATCTTACTCATTTTCAACCCATTTTCCGTTTTCAGTTTCTAAAATAATAGTTATCGGTCCTTGATTGATTAAGTTTACATTCATCATTGCCCCGAATTCACCAGTTTTTACTTCCACTCCATGGGATTGGACCGCTTCATTAAAGAATTCATATAATTGATTAGCTTTGTCTGGTTCTGCTGCTTTTATAAAACTAGGACGGCGCCCTTTTTTCACATCTGCATATAGTGTAAATTGTGATATGGATAATACACTTCCACCTATATCTAATAGTGAATGATTCATTTTACCTTGATGGTCTTCAAAAATTCTAAGGTGCACTAATTTATCAGCAATTACTTCTACATCTTTTTCCGTATCTGATTCCGTTACCCCCACCAAAGCAACAAGCCCTTCATCAATGGTACCGATTGTTTTATTCTCTACTGTTACATTAGCACCACTTGTTCTTTGAATGATAACCTTCATGTTAACCTAATCTCCTTCTATCATCGACAATGAATTAATGAACTGTTCTTGTTACAGCATAAATATCTTTCACTTGTTTAATTTTTTCAACAACATGTCTTAAATGATCTGTATTTTTAATCAAGACCGTTAAATGGATATGAGCAATTTTGTTTTTATCCGCTCTACCACTAACTGATGCGATTTGCGTTTGTGTTTCATTAACGACTTGCAATACTTCGTTTAATAATCCATTGCGATCATAACCGGAAATTTCCATATCCAAATGATATTCTTTGGAACTATGTGTTGAACTTTTCCAGAATACATCAATAAAACGTTCCTGATCTTGATTAAAATGAACATTTGGACAATCTCGTCTGTGTACAGAAACACCTCGACCTTTCGTAATAAATCCAACAATATCATCGTTAGGAACTGGATTACAGCAGCGGGATAAACGTACAAGTACATTATCTACACCTTCAACTACTACGCCAGAATCAGTTTTGTTGTTGTGAACTCTTTTTTCCTGTACAGAAGATTGTACATCTTCAATTTGTTCTTGGATATTTTTTTCGTTTTCCTGCTCTTTACGCAGTAATTCTGTAAGTCTGGTCACAACTAATGCAGAGGTTATGCCTTGATAACCAACAGCAGCATATAAATCATCTTCACCAGGGAAGTTGAATCTGTTACAAACACGTTCAATATTTTCTTGTGTTAACACTTCTTTTAAAGTAAAACCAAGTTCTTTAATGCCTGCTTCTACTTCCGTTTTACCTTTTTCAATGTTTTCCTCTTTACGTTGCTTTTTAAAGAATTGCTTTATTTTGTTTTTTGCTTGTGAAGATTGTGTTATTTTAAGCCAATCTTGAGATGGACCATAAGAATGTCTGGATGTAACTACTTCTACAATATCTCCATTTTTAAGTTGATAATCCAATGGTTCCATTTTCCCATTTACCCTTGCTCCAACCGTTTTATTACCGATTTCTGTATGAATTCGGTAAGCAAAATCCAGCGGTATAGAGCCATTTGGCAATTCTATGACATCCCCTTTAGGAGTGAACACATAGACCATATCAGAAAACAAGTCCATTTTTAAAGACTCTACAAACTCTTCGGCATCATGCGTTTCAGCTTGCCAATCAAGTATTTCACGGAACCATGTTAATCTTTCCAAATATGATTTATCATTCTTATTCATTTGTTTGCCTTCTTTATAAGCCCAATGCGCTGCAATACCATATTCAGATATTTGATGCATTTCTTTCGTTCGAATTTGGACTTCCAAAGGGTCACCTTGTGGACCAATGACAGTAGTATGCAGTGACTGATATAAATTCGGTTTAGGCATAGCGATATAATCCTTGAATCGCCCAGGCATCGGTTTCCAATAAGTATGAATAATTCCTAATACTGAATAACAATCTTTAATACTGTCAACAATGACTCGCACTGCAAGTAAATCATATATTTCATTGAATTCAATATGTTGTGTTTTCATTTTACGATAAATACTATAAATATGCTTAGGTCTGCCAGATATTTCAGCTTCAATCTGAACACCTGCTAATTCTTCCGCTATCGTATCCATTACAGATTCAATATAAGACTCCCGCTGATTACGTTTTTGCTTCATTAAATGCACAATTCGGTAATATTGTTGCGGTTTTAAATAGCGAAGGGAAGTATCCTCAAGTTCCCATTTAATTTGTGACATACCTAAACGATGTGCAAGTGGTGCAAATATTTCCAACGTTTCATTTGCAATCCGTCTTTGTTTATTCGCTGGTAAATGTTTCAACGTTCGCATATTGTGTAGACGATCGGCCAGTTTAATTAAAATAACACGAATGTCTTTCGCCATGGCAACGAACATTTTGCGATGGTTTTCTGCTTGCAAAACTTCTTTTGATTTATATTTAATTTTACCTAGTTTTGTAACACCATCAACTAGCATGGCAACTTCAGCGTTGAATGTTTCCCGCATATCTTCTAACGTTACATCTGTATCTTCTACAACATCATGCAAAAATCCGCCGGCTACTGTTTCGTGATCCATTTCCAAATCGGCTAAAATTCCAGCTACTTGAACTGGATGTATAATATAGACTTCCCCAGATTTTCTAGTTTGTCCCCTGTGGGCTTTTTCAGCATAATCATATGCCTTTTGCACAAAGGCTACATCGTTTTCAGGCATGTATTCTTCTACCTTATGAATAATGTCTTTTATAGTTGAATTTTCATCTTTCGCCATGTTATCACCCAAATTTCCAGCTATGAATTAATCGTATTTCATTAATGTTATCACATCATAGTCTTGAAGTTTACTCTTACCTTCTAAATAACCTAGTTCAATTAGAAATGCACAACCTACTATGACACCACCTAATTTTTCAACGAGTTCTATTGTAGCTTCAATTGTACCACCAGTAGCAAGTAAATCGTCCGTAATTAGCACTCTTTGGCCAGGCTTCACAGCATCTTTATGAATAGTCAGCACATTTTCCCCATATTCCAATCCATAATCTACTTTAATAACGTCGCGGGGTAATTTTCCTTCTTTTCTTACTGGAATAAACCCTTTTCCTAATGCATAAGCAACAGGACAACCAAATATAAAGCCTCGAGCTTCTGGACCAACAATCACATCGACGTTTCTATCCTGTGCATAGGTTACCATTTCATCAATTGCTTTTTTGTACACTTCCCCATCTGCCATAAGTGTAGTAATATCTTTAAATTCAATACCTTCTTTCGGCCAGTTTTCAACTATGGTGATGTGATTTTTATAATTCATGTGTGACTTCCTCCTTTGAATTGTCAAGTGTTGCAGTTTTTTCCTGGAACCATTCTTTTAATTCCTCATACGTTGAATAATACAGTAATTGTTCAATATTGCTTTGCTCTATTCGTTTTTGATAAGTAGCTGATTGTGACAATTCTTGCTTTTCTACATTTTTATTTAAATAAACTACATTATCTTTAACATGAATAAATGCTAAATCAAAAAATACTTTTAAAATGAAAATAGGCTTATCTTTTCGCCATCCATTTGCACGCATCATTTTTGGGAGTTCTGTCTTCAGTTCAAAAGGAGCGTGATTAACTATATATTGATACACCCATTTGAATGCATTCCGATCTGGTATACTTTGCAAAAAAGCATCTTCCGTCGCATTATAGCTAATATGTATCACTTCGGGTTTTGTTTGTTGCAAAATCTCCTCTAATTGATCTAATTCCCTAGGTAGGTCACAAATATATAAAATATCTGTTTTGTGAAACGCCTCAATCTCTCTATCAAAAGCTAATAAATCTACTTGCCGATCTGTAGTTAATCGTTTTATATGATTTAAATCATTTCCTACAAAAGTTTGCTGATTATATTGTTCAAGATAAGGAATAAAATATTTATCCTGATGTTTAGACCGGTAATCAAATAATTGAAATGCTTCTACAGCAATATCTTCAGTAATAATCTGGACAGATGTATTTCCATTCCATTCATTTATTTCAAGTTTTCCAACAAGTTGTACAGGTACACCTTCCGATAAAAAATAATAATGGTTGCCAAATTGAAAGCCAATCGCCTCAACAGTATTTGTTTCTGTGTTAAAGCTCATTTTTAAATGTTTATTTTGTTGTCCGATTTGTCTTACTGTATTTGGAATAGCTTCTACTAAAAAGTTTGGTTGTTCATTTGCCATGCCAAAAGGGGCTAACTTTTCCAAATCCTGAACAAAACTTTCCGTAGCATCTTCTAGGTGGAGTCGCTCAATATGATTAATTTCCTGTTTGAAGTCATCCGGATTAAGGTCCCTTGCCGCCTTATTAAAAGCATCATGAATAGATGTTAGATTATTAAATGGAAAAGTCATTCCAGCTGCTTGAGAATGCCCACCAAAAGTCGTAAATAGATGTTTCACATTCATACCTGCATGAAACATATGAAATGCTGGAATACTACGTGCTGAACCTTTTAATTCATCCGTTTCTTTTTTATAGGTTAGCATCACTACTGGTCTATCATACTGCTTCACAAGTCTGGAAGCAGCAATACCAAGGACACCTTCATGCCAATTTTCATCATACAACATAATTACATCGTCTTCTGGATTTACCATCTTTTCAGCATCTTTCACAATATCTTTCACAATCTGCTGACGTTTGGCATTGAGTTGCTCGATTTCTTCCGCAATATCATTTGCTTGAGATATATCCATTGTCAAAAGAAGTTCAACAGCTATGGAGGCATCTGTAATTCTACCAGCAGCGTTTAAACGAGGACCAATCATAAAACCTATGTCTCGTTCTGTTAAATATTTGTCTGATTTGATTCCTGCTGCCTGTTTCAAAGCCTCTAACCCAATATGATCATTGGCATTCAGTGCTTTCAAACCGTAATATACAAGAATTCGATTATCCTCTTGTAATGGTACCATATCTGCAACTGTTCCAATAGCAGCAAATGCTAGTAAATGAACAGGGAATTCTTCCAATATATAATGAGCAAGTTGGAACGCAACACCCACTCCAGCTAATTCCTTAAATGCATAGTTCTCTGATAGTTTTGGGTGAATAATTGCATATGCATCTGGCAATTGATCTTGCACTTCGTGATGGTCAGTTATTATTAAATCAATACCCAATTCTTTTAGTTTATTTGCTTCTTCTACGTTTGCAATTCCTGTATCTACTGTAATAATCAGACCTATATTCTTTTCTTTAAATGTTGGAAAAACATCCGCATTCAGTCCATATCCTTCCGTAAATCTATTTGGAATATAGTAATTACATTGCGCACCCAATTCAATCAATGTATGCATCATCAATGCTGTTGAGGAAATCCCATCCGCATCATAATCACCATAAATAAGAATTTCCTCTCCAGATTCAATTGCCTGAACTATTCTATTTTTAGCTTGATCAATTTGTGCTAGATTAGCAGAAGGAGTAAGGTGTTGTAATTCAGGATGTAAAAAACGATCTTTCTCATCATCAGATACAATACCCCGGTTTATTAATATACGATCTAGTATGGACAAGTCTTGGTGGTTAGAAGCATTTATATTCCATTTCTTCTTACTTTTTAACATACATTCACCTCTTGAATGATACAATGATCATTCATCTTTTTTCTCTTGATTTCTAAGTTGTTTTTGCTTATTAGTTGTTTGATCATTTGAAGTGGTGTTTGCTTGCAATTGTTTCAATTGAGCATTTAATTGTCTGTTCTGCCTTTTTAATTGAACTATCTTCCATGTTCCAAACAACATTGTTATTAGTCCGCCAAAAAGTACAGAAAATAATATAATAAAAATTAACGGAGATGATCCACTCCAAAACAAATAGTTTACTTCAACGACCGACATATTTAACACTGCGAAAACGGATATTAAAATGATACAAAGGATGGCTAATATGACATAAGTTTGTCCTTTCATTGCTATATCACCTTTTCATCTGGATTAAATTCATTTTAAAACGATGTGGACTTATTGCACTATCGCTATCATTCCACACCGTTTTAAGGACAATCGTTTATAATTATTATACTTGTGGCCCATCTACTCGTTTCTTTTTCCTGAAATCAATTGGTTTCTTGTCTAATTTTCTACCTCTCAGTACGAGCCATAATTGAGAAGCTAGGAATAATGAAGAATATCCCCCAGCTATTAATCCAACTAAAAGCGCTATTGCAAAGCCGAATATAGACTGTGCACCAAGTATCAAAAAGGCAAGTACCGCAATCATAGTTGTAATAGTTGTGTTGATACTGCGCATAAATGTCTGAATCAGGCTGTGATTAATGATAACAGCGAGTTCTTTTGCGGAACGAATACGTTTATTTTTTAATCGTATATTCTCCCGTATTCGGTCAAACACAACAATTGTATTGTTTATTGAGTAACCAATAATCGTCAGTATCGCCGCAATAATAGTAGCGTCAAATTCAATTCTTGTAAGACTAAAGACTACGAGCATGAAAAACACATCATGCAGTAATGCAATAATCGCTGTGAGAGCAAAGAAGATCTCAAACCGGATCGTAACATAAAGAATGATACCAACCGAAGCGATAGCAAGTGCCATCACTGCATTTCTTACAAGCTCCTGGCCAACAATAGGTGAAACGACACTAACACTTGGTTCGTGTCCATATTTATCTTTAAAGTAATTCTTTACTTCTGTGATCTTGTCTTCTGACAGTACAGAATCAAATCTTGTCACAGCAGTTTCATTATTTTCTCCATTTAAAACAATCGCTTTTGTATCAAGATTGAGGGAATCAAAATCGCTTTCCACTTCCTCTGTTGTTAATGAATCATCCGATAAAATATCTACCCTTGACCCACTAGTGAAATCTATACCAGGATTTAATTTGAATATACCTAGTGAGATAGCACCTATGATTAATAATACAATACTAAAGGTAAAAATTTTCTTTCGCTGCTTTACAATATCGACAGTTCGATTAAATATTGTTGGTTCTTTTTCCTCTTTTGAATTGATATCTTGAATTTGATCTGCCTTCACACCGAACCATGATTTGCGGTTTTTCAAATAACCACTCTGTACCCATAAGTTTAGTAATAATCTTGTTCCATAAACAGCCGTTAAAAAGCTGGCAAGAATAGAAACGATTAGCATTGTTGCAAAACCTTTGACAGAGCTAGTACCAAAAGAAAACAATACTATTGCAGCCAAAATGGTTGTTATATTTGCATCTAGAATGGTGACAAGTGAATTTTTGCCTCCTGCATTAACGGCAGACTTAACGGATTTTCCTACACGAAGCTCTTCCTTAATTCTTTCAAACGTTAGAACATTCGCATCGACTGCCATACCAACCCCTAAAATGAGTGCTGCTAGTCCAGGTAATGTTAATACACCATTCATTAGTTCAAAGATTAATAAAATGACATATACATAAATCGCTATATTAATACTAGCAATTAAACCGGTAAAACGATAGACTGCAATCATGAAAATGGCAATCAAAATAATGCCGATAATCGCTGCAAATACAGTTTGATTTAAAGCTTGTTCACCAAATTGTGCACCAACAGAATCTGAATATAGTTCATCCATTTTCACCGGCAATGAGCCCGAGTTAATAATATCTGCAAGTCGTTGGGCCTCTTCTACTGTGAAGTCCCCTGTAATCTGTACATTTGAATCATTTATAGGTTTTTGCACACGTGGAGCAGATATAAACTTAGGGTCATCCTTTTTAGATTCCTCTTCAAACGAGTCCCCTTCTTCATAATCCATCCAAATTGCTAACAAATTATCAGGTGCATTTTTTTGTGCAATTTCTGATGTCACTTCACCGAATTTGCTTGCATCTTTTAATTGCAACGTTACCATCGGTGTGTTTGAATCAGGATCAAAGTCTTGTTTCGCACTGCCTTCTTTAATATCAGAGCCATCTAATTTCACATTATCATCAACATCTCTGAAAGTAAGCAATGCCGAGGTAGATAACATGTCACGTGCTTCTTCTTGGTCTTTAACACCAGCAAGTTGCACTCTTATTCTGTCGTCGCCCTCAATATCGATAACTGTCTCACTAATTCCTAACCGGTTTACCCGATCATTCAATGTTTGCACGGTTGATTCAAGTAACTTTTTACTTACTTGCTGGTCCTCATCAATGGGTTCTACTTCGTAAAGTATTTCAAAGCCTCCCTGTAAATCGAGACCTAGATTAATCTTTTTACTTATACCTGTTACTGTTGTGCTAATCAAACCTGCAAATAAAAGCACAATCAGTAAAAACGCAATAATTCTACTTCGTTTTTTCATCCTTTTATTCCTCTCTAACTTAAAAAATTATACGAGTTATGTTTTATTATTCCCCGAAAGTGCATTAATAGATGCCATTAAGTCACTTTTTTCAGTTCGAAGTGCCCCAATCCGGATATGATTCATATATGTGCCTGCTTGCAAACGAAAAATATCTTGAATAATTTCATGAAGCTTTAATTTAGGGTTACCTTTCCAGACTTGTTTTTCAAGGCAATGCCAAATATCAGCAGTTGTAACTTCCTCATAACCAATTAATTTAAATTCTCTTTCTTTACTATGTAGTGCCGGCTCAATTAACGTCTTCCATTGTTGTACTGATTTTTCTTCCATAGTGTCTCCTCACTTTTCTTCTTTGATTAGTTTGTCATGCTTGGCCAAACAATGCATATATATAAAATTAAGTATGACTGTTTGGAAAGAAGGGCTCAGCATTGACAACAAAATCCTTTATTCGGGGAACAATGATTCTTATCATTGCCGGAATGATTACAAGAGTATTAGGATTTATTAATCGTATTATTGTAGCACGTGTTATGGGGGAAGAAGGTGTCGGCTTATATATGATGGCTTTGCCTACACTCTTTTTACTAATCACCCTTACACAAATCGGCTTACCTATTGCTATCTCTAAGCGTGTAGCTGAAGCGGACGCTACAAAAAATCGTAAGAAAATAAAACAGATTATTTCCATATCACTTCTTATTATAACATGTACGAGCATCTTTTTTACAATTGTCATTATTTTATTTGCACCTGTTATTGCTGATCACTTATTAACAGATAGTCGTACATTATATCCGATTTATGCGATAGCACCAATCGTACCAGTTATTGCATTAACTTCAGTAATAAAAGGCTACTTTCAAGGTGTACAAAACATGAAGCCTCAGAGTGCTGCGATTATCATTGAACAAACAATCCGTATTATTGCTGTATTCCTACTTGTCAGTTATTTAGTACCATATGGTATTGAATTTGCCGCGACTGGCGCAATGATCAGTGTATTAATTGGTGAAGCAGCTTCTCTTCTTTATTTGATTTATTTATTTAAAAGAAAAAAAGTAGTTAAAGTACGACAAAGATTCTTTGCAAATCTAAAAGGTAGTAAACAAACAGGTAAAGATTTATTCTCAATCGCCATTCCAAACACTGGAAGTAAATTAATCAGTGCAATTACAAACTTTTTAGAACCAATTATTGTTGCTCAAAGCCTTACATATGCTGGTATCACAGTAGAAAATGCAACAAAGCAATATGGTGAGCTTACTGGATTTGCTATGCCATTATTGTTCTTGCCTTCTTTTATAACAAACTCACTTTCTATAGCTTTGGTTCCAGCTATCTCAGAGGCAGAAGCTAAAGACAGCATGGAACACGTCCATTACCGGATAACACAGGCTGTCAGAATTTCTTTTGCTTCAGGTGCATTAGCAACAATTATTTTTTCTTTATTTTCCATACCTATTTTAACATACATGTACGACTCAAGTAACGCAAGTAGATATATTATTCTGATGGCTCCATTTTTTTTACTATTATATATACAAGCTCCATTGCAGGCAGCCTTATTTGCTTTAGACTATGCTAAACAAGCTATGTGGAATAGTTTCATAGGTGCTATTTTTAAATTTGCAGTTTTAATTTTTCTTGCTTCAAATGCTACATACGGGATTATGGGGGTTGCAATAGCTATTAGTGCTAGTGTTGTTTTAATCACATTTCTACATTTACATGCCCTAAATAAAGCTATTCAGTTTAAAATTACGCTTAAAGATACTTTGAAAATGTGTACATTGTTATTGGTAACGTATATTTCCGGATATGTACTGAAAATCCTTTTTGGTGATGCTGTTAATGAAATTTTTTATTTACTTATCATATTCTTTATTTTATCCATTATTTATTTAATTAATTTATTTTTATTAAAATTTATAACCAAAGCAGAATTAAAACAGATTCCTTACATCCAACAACTTTTTAATAATTAACGCAATTTATTATTCAATGATTACTTTTTATGAGGAGGTGAAACAGTGGATAAAAGATTATGGATGGCGCTATTGTATGGTTGGACAATTATTCTATTTATTGTACTCACATCCAGTGCAGTCCTAGCAATTGTTATAAAACATAGTAATATCACGGAACAGACACTATCTTATATCACTTTAATAATTGGACTTGTTACATTGTTTATAGGAGGATTGGTAGCGGGACTTAGGGGAAAATCAAATGGCTGGATGCTAGGGTTCATTGTTGGTTTAGGTTTTAGCCTGCTTATATTATTAATACAATACTTAGGATTTAATGAAATATTTTCTTTAAAGCAAATCGTATTTCATATCACCTATATTTTATGTGCAGTAGTTGGAAGTATTGTTGGCGTCAATCTACAAAACAACGATCAGCAGACAGTCTAGAAATAAATTCTTATACCAAATGTTGGGGTGGGATAAAATCTCACTCCAATTTTTTTTTCTTATTTAATTTTTTCGCTCTTTACCCAACTTGTATACTTTTAAAATGAAACACGTACAAATATAAGTTTTGATAGACATAAAATAACTGATCAACGTTAATTGACAAAGAACCAAAATAAAAGAAGTTGATTACTTAGATCAACTTCTTCAAATTCTTATTCTGCCTATGTAAAGCTTATTCGCCTTGTTTTAATTCTCGAATAGCGGCACGATCAAAAGTCAATTTTGTATTGTTACATGTGATGATAATAGTAGACTCATCAACTGCGTCAATGACTCCATGCAAACCACCAATAGTGATAATTTGATCACCTTTTTGCAAATTGGATTGCATTTCTCTAATTTGTTTTGTTTTCTTTTGCTGTGGTCGAATTAGGAAAAAGTAAAAAACGAGTACCATAAGCAAAATCGGTGAAAGTGAAATTAATGTTTCCATGCTCTTCCTCCTTTCTAAAATCCTTTAGATCCATCTTTATTGAAGCCGTATTGTTGAAAAAAAGCTTCTTTGAAATCGCCAAGTCGATTATCTGCTATTGCATGTCGAACTTGCTCCATTAATTCTAACAGAAAATAGAGATTATGGTAAGTAGTAAGCCTAAAACCAAAAATTTCATTCGTGTTTATCAAATGTCTAATATATGCTCGGCTGTAATTTTGACAAGTATAACAAGAACAGTTTTCATCGATTGGCGAGAAGTCTTCAGCGTACTTCGCATTTCTAACTACAAGCCTTCCGTTTGATGTCATACAAGTACCGTTTCTCGCTATTCGCGTTGGTAAAACACAATCAAACATATCAATACCTCTTATGGCTCCATCTATCAATGCGTCAGGTGAACCGACTCCCATTAAATAGCGTGGTTTATGTTGCGGCATCATAGGTGTCGTTACTTCGAGCATATGATTCATTACGCTTTTCGGTTCTCCGACAGAAAGTCCGCCAATTGCATACCCAGGAAAGTCCAGCGAAATTAAATCTTGTACACTTAATTTTCGTAAATCTTCATACTCTCCACCTTGGATGATCCCGAATAGAGCTTGATCATTTTTTCGTTGATGTGCTTCCATACTTCGCTCAGCCCATCTTGAAGTACGTTCTACAGACCGCTTCATATATTCATAACTTGCCGGATAAGGCGGACATTCATCTAAAACCATCATAATATCCGGTCCTAAGTCATTTTGTACTTGCATCGCTTTTTCGGGGGAAAAAAATAGTTTTTCACCACTTAAATGATGACGAAAGTGAACACCTTCTTCCGTAATGTCACGTGTTTTACTAAGAGAGAAAACTTGAAAACCACCGGAATCGGTCAATATCGGCTTGTCCCAATTCATAAAGGAATGAAGTCCACCAGCTTTTTTAATAATTTGTTCACCTGGTCGCAGCCATAAATGGTAAGTATTCGATAAAATAATTTTTGCGCCGATTTCATTCAATTCTTCAGGGCTCATCGTTTTAACAGTTGCTAATGTACCAACTGGCATAAACATTGGTGTATCAAAGGATCCATGTGGAGTGTGCACCTTACCAAGTCTGGCTCCTGTTTGCTTACATGTAGTTATTAATTCATATGTTATTGCTGGCATTTTATGCTTCATCCTTTTTCGGTAAAATAAACATTGCATCACCAAAGCTAAAGAAACGATATTTTCTTTCTATAGCTTCTTCATATGCAGACAGAATTGTATCCCTACCTGCCAATGCGCTTACTAGCAGTAATAGTGATGATTTGGGCAAATGAAAGTTTGTAATAAGCCCATCTATTGCCTTATATTCATACGGTGGATAAATATAAATATCTGTCCAACCAGATTTTTCTTTAAAAACACCATTATTATCCCTCATAACCGTTTCAAGAACACGTGTTGAGGTTGTACCAACAGAAATTATTTTACCACCTTTTTGTTTAATGGTATTTAGTTTGTTAGCACTCTCCTGTGAAAACACATAATATTCACTATGCATGTGATGGTCTTCTATATTTTCAACGGTTACTGGTCGGAAAGTGCCAAGTCCAACATGTAAAGTAACGTAAACAATCTCTACACCCATATCTTCTACTCGTTGCAATAATGATTTCGTGAAATGCAAGCCTGCCGTTGGTGCAGCTGCAGATCCCTCTTCCTTTGCATACACAGTTTGATAGCGTTCTTTGTCCTCTAATTTTTCTTTAATATATGGCGGTAATGGCATATGCCCCAGTTGATCCAAAACTTCTAAAAAAATACCTTCATATGATAGTTTTAGCAGTCTGGCGCCATCATCTTTTTCTGCGGTACAAGTAGCTATTAACTGTCCATCTCCAAAAATGATTTCTGTACCAGTCTTGACCTTTTTGGCAGGTTTTACAAGTGCTTCCCAAGTATCTTCTTCCGTTTCATGTAATAAAAGTACTTCTATTTTTCCAAAGGTATCTTTTTTATGTCCGAATAACCTAACCGGTATAACTCGCGAATCATTTAATACAAGACAATCACCTTTTTTTAAGTAATTGGTAATATTAGAAAACACATCGTGCTGTATGTGTTTTGAATGTGGTTCTAGCACTAATAAGTTAGAACTTGCTCTATTTTGAAGCGGTGTTTGTGCAATTAATGCTTCAGGTAAATTGTAATCATAATCATTCATGTCCATAAACATTTAGCCTCTCATCTATCAACGGAATCTAGAAAATAAATAAAACAATAAAGATAATATAATACTTGCAATAATGGATGTCATAATCGGAAAATGGAAAGAAAAACTTCCCTTTTTAAAACTGATATCTCCCGGAAGTTTCCCTACAAAAGTAAGCAATGCTCCAATCAATAAAAGGCCAAGACCAGCTAACATAAGTATTTTTCCAATAGGCATGCCTTTTACCTTTTAATCCCAAAATGTTGATATGTTTTTTCGGTTGCAACTCTGCCTCTTGGTGTCCGTTGTAAAAATCCGATTTGTAACAAATAAGGTTCATACACATCTTCTATCGTCTGCGCTTCCTCGCCAATTGTTGCTGCAATGGTATCCAACCCTACAGGTCCTCCTTGAAAGTCTTGAATAATCCCTTTTAATAACTTATGGTCAATGTGATCAAGGCCAATTTGGTCTACTTGCAACATATCCAAAGCTTTTTTTGCTGTTGAAACAGATATTGCTTCCTCACCGTTTACTTGTGAAATATCACGAATTCGTTTTAGCAATCGATTGGCAATACGTGGTGTCCCTCTTGAACGACTGGAAATTTCCACTGCAGCTTCAGAATGGATAGGCATATTAAAAATAGTTGACGTACGCTCAATAATAGCACAAAGGTCTTTATTCTCGTAAAAATCCAATCTACTTAATACCCCAAACCGATCCCTTAATGGTGCTGTCAACAAACCAGCTCTTGTAGTTGCACCTACTAATGTAAATGGAGGTAAATCAACGCGAACACTTCTCGCACTTGGTCCTGTGCCAACGACAATATCAAGAAAAAAATCTTCCATTGCAGGATAAAGGACTTCTTCGACTGCACGTGGTAATCGATGTATTTCATCAATAAACAGTACATCGCCAGGTTCCAATGAGGAAAGAATTGCCGCAAGGTCACCAGCACGTTCGATTGCTGGACCGGCTGTGGATCGAAAATTAACTTCCATCTCGTTCGCAATGATAGCTGCCAATGTTGTTTTACCTAACCCAGGTGGACCGTATAACAACACATGATCAAGTGCTTCATCACGCATTTTAGCAGCTTGGATAAAAATATTTAAATTTTGTTTAACAGTATTCTGCCCAATATACTGAGAAAGTTTCTCTGGACGTAAACTTAATTCTGTCCCGTTATCTTCTTCGAGTGCTTCTCCGGTCAAAATACGATCTTCCATATACATTCTCCTAAAGTCACCATAGGTATTATTGTTTCACGAGTAAAGCTAGTGCTTTCTTAATGAGTTCATTCGTTTGCGCTAATTCAGATTGTTTAAGTGTAGGTTTAATCGAATTAATTTCACCTTGTGTATAACCTAGGGCTTTTAATGCTTCCTGTACTTCTGTTAAATCTGGCTCATTCATTGTATTCGTTGTTGTTTCCATTTTATTTGGTTCTGTTATGGTAAATAACCCTGATAATTTTCCTTTTAAATCAAGAATGATTTGTCTGGCAGTTTTTTTTCCAACACCAGGAAATTGTGTCAAATACTTTTCATCTTCTTGTTCAATTGCCGCAATAAAGTCTGGTACTTGCACAGTTCCAATCATATTGATAGCACTTTTAGGGCCTATTCCTGAAACAGAAATTAGTTTCGTAAACAACAGTTTCTGATCTTCATCTTTAAAGCCAAATAAACATTGAACATCTTCTCGCACATGGTGATATGTGTAAATGAACGTTTCTTGATCCATATATTTTTGGTAAATAAATGGATTAGGACAAATTATCTCATAACCAATCCCATCTACATCCAAAACAACTGATTCTTCTTGAATCATCACAAGTTTCCCTTTGATATAAGCAATCATTGTCATCCTCTATTCTGCAGTCTTTAAGTTATGGTGAACGTCTTGTACATCTTCACTTTCTTCCAGTGTATCAACTAAACGCATCACCTTTTCCTCATCCTCTTCGTTAAGTTCAGTATAGGTTTGTGGTTTTAATGTTATTTCTGATTCTTCAATAGAGTAGCCTTTATCTTCTAATGCTTTTTTGACAGATTCAAATGTTGCAGGGTCAGTGTAGATTTCATAAACTCCTTCGTTTATTTCAAGGTCTTCAGCACCTGCATCTATCGCTTCAAGTGTTAGCTCGTCTTCGTCTAATTCTTCATTTTCATCAAGAATAACAATATATCCCGTGCGATCAAACATGAAAGAAACACAACCAGATTCTCCTAGATTGCCCCCATGTTTGCTAAAGGCATGTCTAACCTCTGAAGCAGTTCTGTTTTTATTATCTGTCAACACATTGACAATGACAGCAGTTCCTGAAGGACCATAACCTTCATAAGTTAACTCTTCATAGTTGGCACCATCCAATGTTCCAGTTGCTTTTTTAATAGCACGTTCTATATTATCATTTGGCATATTTTCTGCCTTTGCTTTGTCAATGGCAGTTCTTAAGGCAGGGTTCATTTCAGGATCCCCACCTCCCTGTTTAGCTGCTGTATAAATAAATTTGGCATGACGCATGAAAATTTTACCTTTTTTCGCATCTTGCGCGCCTTTTCGTCGTTGTATATTATGCCATTTTGAATGTCCGGCCATTTTATTATCCCCTTTCTAAAACCTGTTAATTACATATAGTTTAATCATAAATATAAAATACACGTTTGATCCAAACAATACGAACAACGATGTTATTGAATCATTTATTTAAAATGAAACTGTGTTGCAATCTGACGTTTATGAGTTGTACGTTCATGTAATTGCTCTATCACTTTTCGATCCTTATCCGGAATAGATTCACCATTCAAATAAGCATCTATATAATCATAACTCGTTCCAAGCTCTTCTTCATCTGTTTGTCCAAACCATAAATCCGCACTAGGTTTTTTCTGTATAACACTTTCAGGGACTTGTAGAAATTGTGCCGCTTCTCGTACTTCTTGTTTGGTCCATTGAATAATTGGTTGCAAATCAACTCCACCATCTCCATACTTTGTAAAGTAGCCAGTATACCATTCTGGTGCATTTTCAGTACCAACTACAAGATAATTCATTTGTGAGGCGATAGTGTATAATGTACTCATACGCAATCTAGCCCTTAAATTAGCGTCACTCATCTTGTCCGAAGATTCATTCCAGTATTCTTTATGTTTTAAAGCATTTGTAATTGTTTCATATAATGTGTGATGAGAATCAGATAGATCAATGGTTATGGCATTTAAATCAGCCGTTTGAACAACCGTTTCAGCATCATGTACATCTACGAGGTTATTTTTTACAGGCATAATAACCCCGAGCGAATCATTTGGAAATGCTCGTTTAATTAAATTGGCAACTACTGCCGAATCTAGTCCGCCACTAATACCAACTAGTAACCCTTTTGCATTTGCGTTTTCCACATGTTCTTGTAGCCAACTTGTCATCTGATTTATTGTTTTTTCCACATTAATCCACCCTTTGTTCCGTATGTGTCTGATTTTTATAATATTCACTATAACGACATATCCTTATACCATTATACACAGAAATGTCTTAACAAGAAAGTAACAGGAGAGTTAAACAAAAACCTCCCCCGTTTATTCAAAACTTTTATTTAAGTAAAATACATTTTTCGGTTACAACAATCACAGTATATTTCTGTATACAGTTGTGTTTCCTTTTTATTATTACTTACGAAGTCTTTATTTTCATTTTGCTTATTAGTGTTTTGTTTGGCGAATATTCGGTCATAAATATTTTCCGTTACATCCTCCCCCATTGGTCGTCTAGGTTGCATATAATTAGTTGCTTGTTCCGGAGAATGTTCATGTCTATCCTTTTTCAGTAAGTGTTTATGATGATGAGATTTTTCGTCTTTATACGGTATATTTTTTGATTGCTGTGGAATCGTTAATTTCATTCCAGGTACAATCATGCTAGGATCAATCACTTGATGATTACTTCGTTTTAATGTTTCTAAATCGATATTATATTGTGCTGCAATAGCTGCTAATGTTTCCCCTTTTTTAATAATATGGATTTTCAAAACAAAACAAACCCCTTTCTTGACTACATTGATATGTTCTTAGCCTATGCAAGTAGATTGTTCGAAGTGATTTTTTCAAAAAATAAAACGGCTTCTAGTGTAGAAGTCGTTTTAAAATTGATAAACAGGATATGTTCCTAGTACATTTACTTTACAGTCTAATGCTTGGAGCTCTCCTTGTACTCCAGGAAACAAGGCATCATCGTATGGCTCGTCCACATCTATTATAAAGAAATAGTTTCCTAAACCTGTTTTCATAGGTCGTGATTCAATTTTAGATAAGTTCATTTTGCGCCAGGCAAATGCAGATAATACTTGATGAAGCACACCTGCACGATCTTCCGGCAATGTAATTAATAAAGTCGTTCTTTCCAAAGATGGTGTGTGATCAATTTTTATTTTTTCCTCGTCTTTTGCAAGTACTATAAAACGTGTATGATTATTCGGATAGTCATGTATATTTCCTTCAAATACACGTAAACCATATTCTTTTGCCGCCGTTGTATTGGCAATAGCCGCAACGTTGCTTTCATTTTCACTAACCAATGCAGCTGCACTGCCAGTCGAGTCTGTGTAATAAATCGAAGCTTCCGATAAATGTTGGTGAATGTACTGTTGGCATTGTGCAATAGCATGTTGGTGGGAATGAATTTCTTGAATATCATCCATTTCCCCTGAAAAATTAGGATGTACTAATAAATTTTGTTGAATAGGAACAACTACTTCAGCCGCAATCGGCAATCTCATTTGATGTACTAGATAGTCGATTGTGAGGTGTACTGTACCTTCAATGGCGTTTTCAATCGGTACAACACCAATATCAACGTCACCAGATGCAACTGCATCTATACAACCGGGAATTGTTTTGAAAGCCACTTTATCATCCCCGTTAAAAGCTGCATCTACTGCTAATTTCGAAAAAGTTCCTTTAGGCCCTAAATAGCCGATTTTGACTGACAACACGCTTCCCCCTTAAACATTAAAGTATGTGTATTTTTTCACATGTTTATTAATTAGTAAATTTTATCAAAATACTATTGTTTACTCAATAAATTCAAATTCTGTATCATAAAGACGAACAATATCGCCGTCGGTTGCACCTTTGTCTCTTAACGCCTGGTCGACCCCCATGTGTCTTAATCTACGAGCAAATTTTTGCGTACCCTCATCTGATGTGAAATCAGTTATTTTAAAGAGACGTTCCACTTTTGGACCACTTAATATAAATGCACCATCATCTGCACGAGATATATGAAACGGAGCTTCCTCTGGTATGTGGGTTATTGTTACTAATTCCTCAGTTTCTGCTGATTTCGGAATTTTGTCCAATGTATCAGCTATAAAAAACACGAGTGCTCTGACCCCTTCTTTATTTAAGGATGAGATTGGAAAAACCTCAACGTGTTTTGGTAATTTGTCTTTAAAAATTTTCAAATTTTCTGCTGCACAAGGCATATCCATTTTGCTTGCCACAACAATTTGTACTTTATCTTGCAAGCTAATATCGTATCGACTCAATTCCTCGTTTATTTTTTCATAATCATCATAAGGGTCACGTTCTTCCATACTAGCCATATCTACCATATGTACAATGACTCGCGTACGCTCGACGTGCTGTAAAAATTGATGACCCAAACCTGTCCCTTCATGCGCACCTTCAATTAATCCCGGTAAATCAGCCATTACAAAACTACGACCATCCTCTGAACTAACAACACCTAAATTAGGTGCAAGCGTTGTAAAAGGATAATCAGCTATCTTTGGTTTTGCAGCGCTAACGACTGACAACAATGTTGATTTTCCCACACTCGGAAATCCAACTAGCCCAACATCGGCTAAAACTTTCAACTCTACTTTAATATTTCTTTCTTGACCAGGTTCTCCGTTTTCTGATAAATTAGGTGCTGGATTTCTCGCTGTTGCAAAGCGAATATTCCCTTTTCCGCCTTTACCACCATTTGCAATAACAGCCTTCTGTCCGTGAACAGTTAAATCAGCAAGTACTTGATTTGTATCTTCATCATATAATGTCGTACCAGGTGGACATGGAATAAGATAAGCATTTGCGTTTTTGCCATGCTTTCCTTTACTCATACCATTTTCTCCACGTTCCGCTTTAAAATGACGATTATACCGGAAATCCATTAATGTATTTAATCCTTCATCCACGATAAATACAATATCTCCACCATGACCACCATCTCCGCCAGAAGGGCCACCCTTAGGAACATATTTTTCACGATGAAAGGAGGCCATACCATTTCCTCCATCACCTGCTTTTACGTATATACTCACTTGATCGACAAACATGACTCCACCTCCTTTTTATGACGAAAACTCCAATCTGCATTAGATTGGAGTTTGATATTACTATTAAGCTTCTACCGTTTCCGATTGTGGAAGAATACTAACACTTTTGCGATTTTTACCGTGCTTTTCAAATTTAACTACACCATCTACTTTCGCAAATAACGTATCATCTCCACCAATTCCTACATTTGCACCAGGATAGATTTTTGTACCACGTTGGCGATATAAAATCGATCCACCTGTAACAAATTGACCATCTGCACGTTTGGAACCTAAACGTTTCGCATGAGAGTCACGACCATTCCTTGTACTCCCAGCACCCTTTTTCTGGGCGAAAAACTGCAAATCAAGTTTAAGCATTTTGAAGACACCTCCTGTTTCTATTGGATTTGTATAAATTCATGATATTCTTGTTCAATTGTCTTCAAAGAAACAACCATCGCTTTTAAAATTGTTTGAATCGTTTGAATTGATGTAGATTCATCAGGCAGTTCAACATAAAGATAACCACCATCGTCACCCTGCTCTATTTTTGGGTTTATGTTGCCAATTTCCATTAGCGCATTAACTGACCCAAATGAAATAGCAGATACTGCAGCGCAAACTAAATCATATCCATAAGGACCACTATCTGCATGTCCTGAAATTTCAAAAGCCTTAATTGTTTCATTATTTTTAAAGATTATAACATCAATCATATCCGTTAATCCTATTGATTAATTTTTTCAATAACTATTTTTGTATAAGGTTGACGATGTCCTTGTTTACGGCTGTAGTTCTTTTTACGTTTAAATTTAATAACAGAGATTTTCTTTTCACGTCCCTGTTTTTCAACTTTAGCCTCAACAGTAGCTCCTTCAACATAAGGAGAGCCAACTTTAACATCATCTCCGCCTACGAACAATACTTTATCAAAAGTTACTTTTTCATCAGCTGCTGCGTCTACCTTTTCAACGTAAATCGCTTCGCCTTCTTGAACTTTGACTTGTTTGCCACCTGTTTCGATAATTGCATACATTTTTTCTGCACCTCCTGTTATACTCAGACTCGCCATGCAGGTACTTTGAAACAAAGATTTTAACCTGTTCTGTGCGGTTGTAGCTTTGGTGCTACAAATAAATAACATAAAAATAATAGCATGTATCCATATGAAAAGTCAAGAAATGATGTTTTATTAAATTTAATTATCTTAAGTCAATTTCATAAATGGGTTTATATTACTTTTATGATTTGACCTACGGATTCTTGTATTTTCCCTTTATTAAAATAATAATCTAAAGCTTCCGTTTCAGATAGTGAATATGTACTCTCTTTTAACTTAATTTCATGTTCGCGGGTCCTTTTAAATAATGAAAATACATCCATAAGTGTATAAGAATGATCAACAAAAAGAATTTCTATCTCCGGCATCTTCATCCTTTGGAGTAAAAATCGCATGAATATATAAGGATGTTGTCGCCATTGTTGATAATTTTCCCACATTAAAAATAGTAGTAGTAATACAGCAGTTAATGTAAAAGGATTAAAAAACAAAAATAAAACCAACAGTATGCATGCCAAAAGTGAAAACCTATATGTATACTGATGCGCTTTTTTATATGGGAGAAATAAAGATAATATATAAAATAATAACTTACCACCATCTAACGGATATATCGGTAGCAAATTAAATAAAAGAAGTAACCAATTAAAATAAAATGCAGTTTGTACTAGAGAAGTTGGAATAATATCAATATATGAACAACCGTATATGACAGCAAACATCCATATATGTTGTAACGGACCAGCCACCGTCACAATGATGTCTTCTTTAATCGGCCGATTCGTTGCTTCTGTTGTTTTCATCACGCCTCCAAAAACCCATAATACAATGGATTGGATATGCCATTGATAATGGTTCGCTAGCGTATAATGTCCTATTTCATGTATAAGAATAATAGCAAATAATATAAACAACTGCACAAATGTACCAGTGAATAAAGAAAGGACAATTAGTAATAGGAAAAGTGGGTGAATATGTAGTTTTTTAAGGAAGGTCATCAACTGGAATCACCTGTGCTGGATCAACATATTCTTTATCTTTTTCAATAGAAAAGTATACAACTTCACTCTCTTCTGATGGTTTGAAGCTTCCAATACGCTGATTGGCTTCTATCATTTGGTATCCATGAACATCGATTGCACTTAAATGTCCATATGTTGTATTGCTCCCATCTGCATGTTGAATAGTCACCGTTTTACCCGTCTTTTGATCTTTACCAGCAAAAATAACAATCCCTTCGTCCAGAGCAGTTACGACAGATTTCTTCGGTGGAGAAATCATGATGCCTTCACCGTTTTTATGAAATGTTTCTACTACTTGTCCCGTAACAGGCAATAGATAATTCTCATTTTCTGCTTTAGGCACACTTCCTTGAGGCGCAATAGAAAGCGGTGTACCTCCTAATGTAGATTCATACCAAGACTTTGCACGAGCAAACGGAAAGTCATCTTCGAGTTGACCTACAACCCATTCTTTTGCTGGTTGTAAACGACTATGCTCACTCGTTATTATAAAAACTGATAAAATAAAAAATACAACACACATAGATATTTTAAGGGTCATATTAGGCATGATACGTTGTGACTTTGTTTTATTGGATGAGTTGATTTGATTATAATTCGGATATCCAAATCCATGTTTCTCCTCTTCTTGGATAGAAGGATAAATTCTTTGTTGCTGTTTGTTTTTATAAAGTTGTTCTCTTTGTTTTTTCCTCTGTTTAATTGTTCGTCTTACTTGGCGGACTCCCCTTGTCATTCATCTCAACCTCTTTTCCCATTTTGTAAATGGTTATGTTTAATAAAAGGATTATATGAATAGTCCGCCATTTAATCAGGAAAAACATAAAAAAACCACCGATATCAGTTAAGATTCGATGATTTTTTAATCATTTAAGAACGTTTGCTAAAAAAGCTTTTTACTTTTTGAAATAATCCCTTTGTTTCTTCTAGAGATTGCAAAGGAACTGTTTCTCCTAAGATTCTTCTTGCAATATTCCGATATGCGATGGATGCTTTATTATCAGTAGACATGGCAATCGGTTCACCGCTATTGGATGCTTTAATTACACGATCACTGTCAATAACAATACCTAATAGATCAATAGATAATACTTGAAGAATGTCGTCTATCGAAAGCATGTCCCCTTCTTCCATCATATGGTTACGAATTCGATTAATCACAATTCTTGGTCGCTCTATTTCCTGCTGTTCAATCAAACCAATAATTCGGTCAGCATCCCTTACACTGGATTTTTCTGGAGTTGTAACGATAATTGCGTGATCTGCACCAGCAATTGCATTTTGAAAACCTTGCTCAATCCCTGCAGGACAATCGATAACGATATAATCATAGTCTTGTTTTAATTCTTGAACAATGTCTAACATACCTTCTTTCGTTACTGCAGACTTATCACTTGTTTGTGCAGCGGGCAGTAATGAAAGGGATTCAAACCGTTTATCTTGAATGAGTGCTTGTTTTAATTGACATCTTTCTTGGATAACATCGACAATATCGTAAATGATACGATTTTCCAACCCCATGACTACATCTAAATTCCGAAGTCCAATATCAGTATCAATCAAGCATACTTTTTGGTTCATAAGTGCTAAAGCTGTTCCGACATTAGCTGTTGTAGTCGTTTTACCTACACCACCTTTACCGGAAGTAATAACAATTGCTTCACCCATTTGTCATTCTCCTTTCTATTGCACGTTCTTGTTTAAGTATGTACGGCAATACTTGCAGTCGATCAATGACAATTTTCTCATTTGATTTATCCAAATAACCGCACTCCATATAAACACCTGATGCTTCATAGTCCGGTGCACGACTAATATATTTAGCAATTCTTAGCTGTGTAGGGTTCATATAAGAAGCAGCAATCACTGCCTTTTCATCACCATATACGCCTGCATGTGCAATACCGTTTAAATGACCTAGTACGTAAATGCTTCCAGTTGCTTTTACCTGTCCGCCCGGATTAACATCACCAACCAATAGAAGATCACCAGTTACTTCTACTACCTGCCCTGAACGAACAATTTGTGTTATTCGTTTCACTTCACTTTTTTCCAACCATTGTTCTGCTTCCTTTTTTCCGATAACTTCACTTTCATATTTATCAATAATAAATTGTTGATCATGTTCTATAATCTGCTTTAATGTTTCTCTTTGTTCATCATGAAGATATCGATAGCCAAGGTTTAGAATGACTGAAGCTTGTTCATCCTTATGTAAATGTTGATCTGAAGCAGTCAAAGTAGTCTGAATCGCCTTTACTAACGTTTGAAAAGAACATTCATCATCCAAGTAAAAAATGAGACCTTCTTTTGTCCCTTTTATAATGACTCTTTGTTCTGATTGTGATTCCTTCATCTATATTCACCCCGTTCTAAGTCTATCATCTTTCGAGCTGCTCTTGTCGATATTGACGCAATTTCCCAGCAGTCAATCCATAAAGCGGCAAAAGAAAAATCATATTGGCAATCATTGTCGGGATGAAACGATATAAGAAGAAATTATAAAACGTTAGTTGTACGGTGCCGACAATTGAAAAAACAAAAAATAGTAAAACCTCGATAACAAATAGACTAAATATCGAAATAATGATGACCATATAAACATTCGTTTGTAATAAACGTTTCGCAATATGCAATAAATATAATGTCATAGGATAAATGAACATATAGACACCAAGCACACCTGTGTAAACAACATCAGTCAATAACCCAAAACAAATACCATAAATAATAGCGAAGAATGTTTCTTCAGTGTCATACAATAGCGATATAAGTATTAAAAACATGAATACCCAGTGTACGGCAATAAGCATATGTTCAGATGATAGTGAAGGAGGCAACAAATAAATCGCCACCCCCTCCATTACAAAGAGAATGAACAAAATGAGCGGAAGTAGGAGTCGCTTCATTCTCCATCCTCCCCACTTGCTTCATCACCATCAGCATCATCTAAATTACGATTAACAACAATAACTTTATTTAAATCAAATAAATCTGCTGATAATTTAACATATGCTGTTTGCGTAAGCCCATATTGATCTGGAACAATTTCTTCAATCTCTCCTATTGGCAGACCATCTGGGAATAAACCGCCAAGATTAGAGGATACAACGAGATCTCCTTCTTCAATTTCCCCAATATCTGATTCTTCAAGTACGGTGAAGATAAGCTTTTCTTTATCTGTATCATAACCTTCAATTAAACCAAAAATATTGTCTTTATCTTTTTTGAACACTGTTGCAGAAACTCGGTTTAACTGGTCGAAGCCAGTAATAAGTTGAACCTTTGCAGTTGATGGAGATACAAATGAAACCTTTCCAATCATTCCATCAGCCGTCATAACCGCCATATTCTTTTCTACCCCATGTCTTGAACCCCGGTTAATTGTTATTTGATCAATCCAACGTTCAGGTGAACGAGCTATTACACTTGATACAATCGGCTCAAAATCGCGAGCTGATTCTTCAATATCCATTATTTGTTGTAATTCTTCATTCTCTTTTTCTGCTTCTTGCAAATCATAAACAACGGTTTTATATTCCGATAACTTTTCCCTTAAAAGCTTATTCTCTTCATACGTATGTTTCATTTCTTTAACATCCGTTATCTTTTCAGACACATAGGTAATCGGCTGATTAACAATGTACTGAACCCAGCCAACAGAATCCATTAAGAACTTCTCTGGCGTCGTTAAATCGTCACGGTCTGTTAAAGAATAACCGACTAATAAAACTAATAGAATGATCCCCAATAATAAAATAAATAATGATTTTTTTCTAAAAAATGACATGTACGCACCTTCTTATTCCATTGTTGTGCGGACAGCTACGTTTGGTTGATTTTTAAAATGTTGTATATAATCAAGTGATTTTCCAGTTCCTTCTGCAACACTTTGTAATGGATTATCAGCTATGAAAACTGGAATTTCTGTTTCGTCACTAATCACTTTATCCATATTTTTCAATAAAGCTCCGCCTCCTGAAATAACAATACCACGATTCATCACGTCGGCAGATAATTCTGGTGGTGTTTTTTCCAGTGTAGCCTTCACTGCATGCACAATTTTTTCTACACTTTCACTTAATGCACTAGTAATTTCATCACTAGTAATTGTCATTGTTTCTGGAAGTCCAGTTAATAAATTACGGCCGCGTATATCCATTTCCTGTTTTTCAACAGCAGTAGCTGACCCTATTTCTGTTTTAATCTCCTCTGCCGTTCTATCACCAATCATTAAGTTATATGTTTTACGAACATATGCAGTAATGGAGTCGTCCAAATTATTCCCTGCTACTTTGATGGATCGACTAGTGACAATACCACCTAATGAAATAACAGCCACTTCTGTTGTTCCTCCACCAATATCTACTATCATACTTCCTGTTGGTTCCCAAACAGGTAAGTCTGCACCAATGGCTGCTGCAAAAGGTTCTGCAATTGGAAATGCCTCTTTTGCGCCTGCTAGTCTAGTTGCATCAAGCACTGCTCTTTCTTCTACTTTAGTAATACCTGATGGAACACATACAACAATATTAGGCTTGGTATTAAAGACAGATTGTTTACTTCTTGCTTTCTTTATATAATATTTTAACATAGTCGCTGTCGTATCATAATCAGCAATTACGCCATCCTTCATCGGACGTACTACAGTAATATTACCTGGTGTTCTTCCAATCATATTACGTGCATCGTTTCCGACAGCCGTTATATCCCCGTTTTCGTTATTCACAGCAACTACTGAAGGCTCGCTAACAACGACACCTTTTCCTTTTAAACAAACTAATGTATTAGCAGTACCTAAATCAATTCCTAAATCATGAGATAATTTTAACATTGACAAAACAATCTTCCTTTCTGATTCCGATTAATAATCCTGTTTATTTAAAGATATTTCATTTTTTGCATTATATAGCAAACCACAAACTTAGCAAATATCAAAGTTACTAAGTATCCTGAAATAACCATCATGAAAAAGACGTCGATTCTTATCCATTAATCTATAAAGAACGACGCTTATTATTCATATTATTTATTATACGAAAAAAATGCAAAAAATGATAGGATTACCTTTATATAATTTAAATCGTTTAGAATATTGATTTGTACAATGTTAAGCTCCATTATCAGTAAAAATGAACTTTACAAAATGATTAATAATTTATTTTAAATTAGTTACTGCAATTAGTTTGTGAATAATGAATGTTACTTTTTTCGACATAAAATGAAATCAAGTATGAATTACGGAACAAATGAATCGAAAGTAGCATTGCTGTAGATCTGAAGATTTGAAACAAGAAGTTCATTTACACGCTCATTTTACAAATAGCCTTTTTCTTTTAATGAAGTATAGCGGTGGTTACCAATTACGAGGTGATCTAATAATTCGATACCCATTATTTTTCCCGCTTCAACAAGACGTCGTGTTACGTGTATATCTTCTTGGGATGGGGAAGGATCTCCTGAGGGGTGATTGTGTGCACAAACAATGGATGCAGCTGACCGTTTGACTGCCTCCCGGAAGATTTCTCTTGGATGAACAATACTAGCGTTAAGACTGCCAACAAATATTGTTTTCCGATGAATCACTTGGTTCTTTGTATTTAGAAATAAAACCACAAGATGCTCCTGCTTTAAACTCCTCATTTCCTCCATTACATAATCAGCACCATCTTCAGGAGAACGAATTATATAACCTTCATCAGGTTTAAATTGATGAATTCGTTTCCCTATTTCCAACGCCGCAAGTAATGTTACGCCCTTTGCTATTCCAATTCCTTTAATGGACGTTAGCTCTTCAATCGTTGCTTCCCCCATTAGTTTTAAACCATCAAACGACATTAAAACCCTATTAGATACATCCATCACACTTTCTTTCTGCGTACCACTTGCTAGTAATATAGCTAGTAGCTCTTGGTTGGATAAATGTGTCGCCCCATATTGTATCAGACGTTCACGTGGTCGTTCTTTTTTTGGTACATCACGCATTTTTATTGATGAAAATTCCATTAATCCTTCCTCCTTTAATATCTATATCATAAAAGGATTTGTCAGTAATAGCGAATCACGATTTTTCTTTTTTCATTGTACATTCATGATCAAAAAAGGAATTTCACCATATAAAAAAGGATTTTTAGTAATCATTTTTGGTTTGTACAATCAAAAAATTTTATTTTGAATCTTTATTTACATAGTTTTCATACATATACATTGATTCTAATAAAATTTCTTGTTCATCTTTTTCCTCTGATTGTATTAATTTTATCAATTGTTTTTGTAATGGTTGCAAGTCCTGTGAAATTTCATCACTATTGTCTTTTATAAAACTTGTAAGGGCTTGATTATTTTGATCTTCTAATGATTGGTTCCAAGCCGAAAGGAATGCATCTAAGTATGTTGCAGCTTGCGTCTGTATATCCTGTTCAGCAGTTTTTACCTCCCACTTTTTAACAAATACATCGAAATCTTCATCTTGCATTTCATTAGCTAATTTTTTAATCTCGTCTTTACTTACGCTAATTCCTGTTAACAGATAAATTTCTTGTTCCTTTTTCCATATCACATTTGAATAGCCTGCTTCTTTAAATAACTCAATTCGTTCTTTAGCATTTGCTTCCTCACTAAAAACACCTGCTTGTACAACATAAAAAGATATTGGTTCAGGCGAGTGAGTTGTTAAATTTGTATCTCCTTGTTGATTGGATACATCAACTGTTTGTTTAGTAGATTCAATTGTCATGCCGCTATCTTTATCAGCCATTTGTAAACTTATTACTCCAAATATAGATCCAATAATCAAAGACATAATAATAGAAAGTATGATTGCTTTTCCTTTTCTCGACAGTCCATTTGATAGTGACTTTTTAAGTTTCTGGATATCTATCCTACGATTATTTAACATAAGTAAATCACCTTTTTGTCATAGATTATGACAACTCTATCACGAATATCATGCGAAACAAGAAAAGTTTTGTCATCTATCATTAGACAATTTTAGCAATATTTCTCCAATATATAAGCGCGAACCATCGTAATAAAATGCAAAGAACCAGTGATATAATAATTTGTTGTTCCTGAAGTGTCACGCATAAAAGTATCAATAGTTTCTTGCCAATTATAAGCGATATTCACTTGACTTTGTTTTATCAGTGAAGTTAATACAGGTATAGTTGCAGCACGTTCATGGGCGAAAGTTGTTACTGTCAACACATCAAAGTAATCTTTAAGTAAAAACATCATTTGATCGAGTTGCTTATCTTTAAAACCAGCAAAAAGTAACTGTTTATTAGGTGCTTTATCTGTCTGTTCTATTGTTTTTATAAAGGATTCTACACCTGCAGGATTGTGAGCAGAATCGAGAATAATATTTGGATTTGCATGAATTTGTTCAAATCGACCTGGTAAAAATGTATGCGTAAAAGCTTTTAATATAAAATCTAAATTTAAGGTAAAATGAAGTTGTTGTTTCATTAATTGAAGAGACGTAAATGCTACTGCAGCATTATCTAGTTGGTGTACCCCATCTAAGCCTACGTGTAATGACGTAGGATGAATGTTCAAGACTTCGGATTTGTAAACTTGGTTTTTGAGACAAAAATTTACATTCTGTTGATATAGTGTTGCTTTTTTTTCTTCAGCTTCCTTCCTTATCACTTCTTCAGCTTGTTTACTAAGTATTCCAGTAACAACAGGAATATTGGGTTTGATAATACCTGCTTTATGGGATGCTATTTCCGCTATAGAATCTCCTAGAAACTGTGTATGATCGTATGCAATATTTGTAATTATAGAAAGTATTGGCTTGAAACAATTTGTTGTATCGTACCTTCCACCCATCCCCGTTTCAATGAGTGCAATATCGACCATCTTATGAAAATATATAAAAGCAATTACTGTAATAATTTCGAATGACGTTGGTGCATCTCCATTTTGATCCAGTTCACGAATAGCTGGTAGTAACTGATTGAACAACGGTATTAATTCTGTTTCTTCTGCTGAAATACCATTTATAAGATAATGCCCCCCAATACCATTGAAACTTGGAGAAGTAAAAACACCAACACGATATCCATTTTTAATCAAAGCTGTCTGCATAAATTGAATAACAGAACCTTTTCCATTTGTACCAGCGACATGTACAGCCTTGATATTTAATTCCGGATTTCCGGCTAATCTTAGTAATGTTTCAACGCGTTTTAGACCAGGTTTAATGCCTAGTTTTTCTCTATCTTTTATGAATCGATTTAATTCCTTTTTTGTATGGATCATGAGTACCGCCTTTTCCTTGTAAAAATATATCTATCACTTAAAATAATTATAGCAATAAATCTACGAAACAGGAAAGGGTCAGTGAATTTAATGAAATGTTGGATTATATATAATACATTTTTAAAAAGTGATAAATTTATTGATTATGCTCAGATGATACAAGAAGCTGCTCAATATATGGGACATGAAGCAATTATTTATAAAAATAGTGACATTTTAAATTTGATTACTTCTCCACCTGAATCATTAAAAGAAAAACCTGATTATGTCGTATTTACGGATAAAGATATTTATTTAGCACAATATTTAGAAGCTCAAGGTATACTTGTTTATAATTCATCCCAAACAATTGAAACATCCGATGATAAAATTAAAACATATCAACAGTTAGCACATGCTGGAGTGCCTGTTCCTGAAACAATTATTATTCCCAAAACTTACGGTAATTTTGTTCATTTGGAAGATGAATTTTTTGATTCAGCAATCCAACAGCTTGGTATGCCTTTGATTGTTAAAGAAGCATTCGGTTCTTTTGGTGAACAAGTTTATCTAGCCAATAACCTATCGGAATTAAAGGAACTCGTTTTTCATCATAGTGATCAACCTTTAATGCTACAACAATTTATCAGTACGAGTTATGGACGAGATGTAAGAATTCAGGTTGTCGGAAATCAAGTAATCGCTGCAATGGAAAGACGTGCACAAAATGATTTTAGGGCAAATGTCACTACAGGTGCTCAAATGTTAGCATACAATCCTTCAGCCGATGAAATAAACATTGCTGTTAAAGCATCCCAGGCAATCGGTGCTCAATTTTCTGGAGTGGATTTATTATTTGGCCCTAATGATACGCCTATCGTCTGTGAAGTAAATGCTAATGCCCATATTAGGAACTTACTTCTTGCGACAGGGGTAAATGCTGCTTATGAAATGATCCGTCATATTGAAGGGATTTTGAAAGGAAAGAAACACTTATGATTGGATGGCTTATATATCGTAAGGAAGATGCAATCGTTAATTACTCTTATATTCAGTGGTTTAAACAGGAAGCAGAAAAGCAACAGCTTTGTTTAAAACTCGTGCATGATGAGCAATTGACGATACAGATGGAAACGAATGGTTCTTCACTTAAAATAGAAGGTCATATAGTAGATAAACCTGACTTTGTCATTATTCGTAAGATGGGAACTTTACTACAAAAACAGTTTGAAGCAATGAAAATTACTACTTTTAATAATGCTGAAACAGCAGAAATTTGTAATCATAAAGTTTTAACCTATTTGGAAATGCAAAAAATAAAAATATCTATGATGCCAACGGTTTTTATATCAACGGTAACTCCACCAGAAAAGCCACCATTTAACTATCCATTTATTTTAAAAAGCGCAACTGGCCATGGTGGTACTAATGTATATTGGATAGATAATGAAGATAAATGGAAACAAATATTGAAAACAGCAATAACAGCAGATTATATTGCGCAAAGTTGTAAGGACATTCAAACAGGAAAAGATGTCCGTGTATTTGTTATTGGACAACAGATTATTGCAGCAGTACTTAGAACCAATGACAATGACTTTCGGGCTAACTTCAAGCTCGGAGGTAAAGCTTCTTTGTTTGAGCTAACTCCAACAATGGAGGCTACTATAAAAAAGATTATTAATCATTTTAACTTCGGAATGGTTGGTATTGACTTTTTACTACATAACAATGGAAATCTTGTTTTCAATGAAATAGAAGATGTTGTCGGATCAAGAATATTAAGTGCAACGTCCAATATTAATTTATTAGAAAAGTACATCACGCATATAAAACAAACGATGGAAACAGTTAGGAAATAACGAACATCTATACCCGACATACAACGACAATATGCCTTTTGTAGAGGTAAAAAATCCAGGTTGTTAAACCAATGAAAAACGTATTCACATTTGCAGTATTTAGACTTTTTTGCAGATGCTAGTTAGGTATAATATCCAAAATAAATCCCTATGGAAATTTGTAACATTCCATAGGGATTTCATCATTCATTTATGCTTTATTTAGTTCCTTCAAACGTTGTTCAACTGTCGCTAAATTCTCTTTATATTCCACTTCTTTCTTACGTTCTTCTGCAACAATATTTTCTGGAGCTTTTTCAACGAAACCTTTATTTGATAATTTCTTCTGTACCAATGTTACTTCTTTTTGCCATTTTTCTTTCTCTTTTTCTAAACGCGCTACTTCTTTTTCAAAATCAATTAAGCCTTCAAGTGGTAAAACAACTTCAGCCCCCTTTATTACTGCAGTCATCGCCTGCTCAGGGATCTCCATATTTTCTGCAATAGATAGTGATTCAACATTACAGAATCGCTCAACATAATGTCTATTTTTTTCCAACTCCTCTGTTACAGAGGCTTTATTCGTCTGAATCATCATACTAACTTTTTTAGACATTGGTGTATTCACTTCAGAACGAATGTTACGGACCGCTTTTATAGCTGCAACAATTCTCTCCATTTCTTCACTAGCTTGATTATTTTGGAATTGTTTATTTGCAACAGGCCATTCTGCAATAGTAATCGATGGTCCTTCATGTGGCAATTGCTGCCAAATTTCTTCTGTAATAAATGGCATGTACGGATGCAACATGCGTAACGTTTGGTCCAACACATGTGCAAGTACAGACCTAGTTGTTGCTTTACGTTGTTCATCGTCTCCATAAAGGGCGATCTTTGCCATTTCTATATACCAGTCACAAAAATCATCCCAAATAAAGTTATATAATGCACGTCCTGCTTCACCAAATTCATATTTATCCGTGTTCTTCGTAACATGTTCAATTGTTTCATTCAATCTTGTTAAAATCCATTTATCCGGAAGGGCTAATTCACCACTTAAATCAATTTCTTCATAACGCATACCTTCCATATTCATTAAAGCGAAGCGGGAGGCATTCCATATCTTGTTGGCAAAGTTCCAAGTTGCTTCTACTTTTTCCCAGTGGAAACGAAGATCCTGACCTGGTGTTGAACCTGTTAATAAGAAATAGCGTAAAGAATCTGCTCCATATCGCTCAATAACATCCATTGGATCAACACCATTACCAAGTGATTTACTCATTTTACGTCCTTCTGCATCCCGGATTAATCCATGAATCAAAACATCTTTAAATGGTTTTTCATTTGTAAATTCAATAGACTGAAAAATCATTCGTGCTACCCAAAAGAAAATAATGTCATAACCTGTCACAAGTACATCTGTTGGGAAATAACGTTTAAAATCTTCACTTTCTTCATCTGGCCAACCCATCGTAGAAAAAGGCCAAAGCGCTGAAGAGAACCACGTATCAAGCACATCTTCATCTTGATCCCAGTTCTCTGGATCAATTGGTGCTTCCTTACCTACGTATATTTCACCGGTTTCTTTATGATACCAAGCAGGAATACGGTGACCCCACCATAGTTGTCTAGAAATACACCAGTCACGAATATTTTCCATCCAATGTAAATAAGTATGTTCAAAACGATCAGGCACAAAATTTACCTTCTCATCTGTTTGCTGCATATCAACAGACGCATCTGCTAGTGGCTGCATTTTTACAAACCATTGTGTCGACAAATATGGTTCGACCACTGCACCACTTCTCTCAGAATGACCAACTTGATGAACATGATCTTCAATATCAAACAATACATTTTGTTTTTGTAAATCTTTTACGATTTCCCTCCGGCATTCAAATCGATCCATTCCTTCATATTTAGCTGCTCTTGCGTTCATCGTACCGTCCTCATGCATGACAAGAATATGGTCTAAATCGTGACGGCCACCGACTTCAAAATCATTTGGATCATGAGCTGGAGTAATTTTTACTGCACCAGAACCAAATTCCATGTCCACATATCGATCTGCAATAATAGGAATTTCCCGGCCAATAATTGGAAGAATTACCTTTTGTCCTATTAAATGCTGATAACGTTCATCGTCAGGGTGAACTGCTACAGCCGTATCACCTAGCATTGTTTCTGGACGAGTAGTTGCAATTTCAATCGTGTCGTCACTGTCTTTAATTGGATAGCGCATATGATAAAAGTGGCCATTTACCTCTTCGTATATCACTTCGATATCTGATAAGGCAGTTTTTGTTGCTGGATCCCAATTAATAATATATTCCCCACGGTAAATAAGCCCTTTTTCGTATAATTTGATAAACACTTCCTGCACAGCGTTAGATAAGCCATTGTCTAGCGTAAATCGTTCTCTAGTATAATCAAGTCCAAGTCCCATCTTTCCCCATTGTTCACGGATAAAATCAGCATACTCCTCTTTCCATTCCCATGCTGTTTCTAAAAACTTATCTCGGCCGAGATCATAACGAGACTTTCCGTCTTCTTTCAATTTCGCTTCTACTTTTGCCTGTGTAGCAATACCTGCATGGTCCATGCCGGGTAGCCATAATACATCATATCCTTGCATACGTTTCATGCGCGCAATTGTATCTTGCATAGTTGTATCCCATGCATGTCCTAGATGCAATCTACCTGTCACGTTTGGTGGCGGTATAACAATGGAAAAAGGTGTTTTCTCCTTATCATTAGTCGCTTGAAAGAAGTTACCTTGCAACCAGAAACCGTAACGGTCTTTTTCTATACTTAAATGATCATACTTCGTTGGCAAATTGGTTTGATGATCTGTCATTTATATACCTCCTAATATTTTATAGCCCTCTCAAATAAAAAAGCTTTCCATCCTATAAAAGGACGAAAAGCATATTTCGCGGTACCACCTTTGTTTGCAAGATTAAACTTACACAACTTACATACATTAACGGGTGTGACCGGCTTCTTCTACTTTATTTCAAAGAAACTGTTCAAGGGCGACTTTCCAACCAGTTATTTTAGAAAACTTGCACCATGTGTTTTCCTCGCTAAAAAATAAAATGGATGTACTCTTCCCTATCATTACAATCATTACATATTGAAATTGATATTTTCCTTATTATAAACATCTTTTTTATAATTTGCAATAAATTTGTTAACTTTCAGCACGTATGTCACCCATTTTTTCATATAATATGTTAAGTGAGGTGATGAGTGTGGGAGGACATTACCGTTACCGTTTCCCCCCATGGTTAAATAAATGTGTTTGCATCTTAGAAAAAGCTATTTTACCGATACTTGTTTTCCAATTAATTCGTACAATCTTCTTTACAACTACACTCGATTTAATACTACTAGGCATATTTATCGGGATTTTTATCGCTTTTTATTTGAGATGGCTATAAAATATACATTGTTTGAACCCCCCATTATTCTCTGGGGGGACTTCATGTTCTTGGGATATAGAGTAACTGACCAGTTGAAATTTTATCACCAGCCAAATCATTGTCCTTAATCAATCTTAAAGTAGGAATCTCAAAACGTTTGGCAATAGATTCAATCGTATCTG
>DATGUH010000012.1:0-3725 GCA_035301445.1 Pseudogracilibacillus sp.
GCGATTTCGCGATTTGATGAACCGGTAGACACACCCAATGGCTTTTTGTTATCACTATTCATGCTAGATTGTGCGTTAAACTAAGGCCATATAGTTACTGCACTTTTACCATTGTTTATTAATCGAAACCCTTTAACACTGTAATCAATTGAATAAAACACAAGTTTCCATGTATAATTAATATACTTATAAACTGGAGGAAGTGAATAAATTGACAAACAATCAACGTGCATTTAACTTCAACGCTGGGCCAGCAGCATTACCTCTTGAAGTACTTGAAAAAGCAAAGCAGGAAATGACAAACTTTCAAGATTCAGGTATGTCAGTCATGGAATTGAGTCATCGCAGCCCTACATATGAAGCTGTACATAATGGTGCTATTGAAAAATTAAGAACACTCTTGGAGATACCCGAAGATTATGAAGTGCTTTTCTTACAAGGAGGAGCAAGTACGCAATTTACAATGATACCTATGAATTTCTTACAAGGATCCGGCAAAAAAGCTGCTTATTTAATGACTGGTTCATGGTCTGAAAAAGCGATTGCTGAAACGAAATTATTTGGAGAAGCTTATGAAGCAACGAGTTCCAAATCAAGCCAATATCGCTCTATTCCCGACTTTTCATCAAATCATTTAAACGGCACAGAAGCCTATGTTCATTTAACATCTAATAACACGATTTATGGTACGCAATGGCATGAATTCCCTGAGACAGGTAAAGTACCGCTTATTGCCGATATGTCCAGTGATATTATGTCCAGACCAATTGATGTAAGCAAATTTGATATGATTTATGCTGGTGCCCAAAAAAATCTTGGCCCAAGTGGTGTAACCATTGTTATTATTAAAAAAGATTTATTAAAACAAGCCCATTCTAATGTTCCTACTATGTTACGATATCAAACCCATGTGGACAAAAATTCACTATATAATACACCACCAACTTTTGGCATTTATATGCTCGGAGAAGTATTAAATTGGATACAAGATCAGGGCGGATTAAATTCAATCACTGAAAAAAACATACGTAAAGCCAATTTAATATATAAAACAATTGATGAAAGTGACGGTTTTTATACTGGACATGCTCAACAATCAAGCCGTTCCTATATGAATATCACATTCAACTTGCCAAATGAAGCATTAGAAAAACAATTTTTAAACGAAGCTAAAAAAGCTGGTTTTACAGGATTAAACGGACACAGATCTGTTGGCGGCTGTAGAGCCTCCACGTATAACGCGGTTCCTGAAGCAACATGTGTAGCTTTAAGTGAATTTATGCAACAATTTCAACACCGTAACAGTTAAAGCAAGAACAATGCGTCATTTTAATTCTCAAAATAAAACCCTATTTTTAAAAAATCATTATTCTTATACAAAATCTACGTAGTTAGATATTGAAAGTTTTACCTTATTCTAGTAATATGTGCTACTGAAGATATAATCATTGTTTAATTTTCTATATCGCGGGAAACTTAACACCAAGAACAATGACAAAATATTGAACAGAAAGGACATCTTATGAGAAAAGTAACTCCAGTATTTTACGCATCATTACTCTTATCATTAATATTCATTGCATGGGGAGGTGCTGCACCAAAAAATCTTGATAAAGTTTCAAGTGCTGCACAAGCATTTTTACAAGAACATTTTGGCTGGTTTTACCTCATATCAGCTAGTATCATATTAATATTTGCAATCTATCTTGCTTTCTCCAAGTATGGCGATATCAAACTTGGTAAAGATGATGATGAGCCAGAGTACAGTAGATTTAGTTGGTTCGCTATGCTATTTAGTGCTGGCATGGGGATAGGACTTGTATTCTGGGGTGTAGCAGAACCTGTATCTCACTTACATGAGCCACCGTTTGGCGAAGGGATGACATCAGAAGCAGGTGAAAATGCCTTACTATTTTCATTTTTCCACTGGGGACTTCACCCATGGGGAATTTATGCACTAATTGCACTTGCGTTAGCTTATTTCAAATTCCGTAGAGATGTACCTGGAACTATTAGTGCAACTTTCTATCCACTAATCGGTAGTAAAGTAAATGGACCAATTGGATGGATTATTGATACGATTGCTGTTTTTGCAACAGTATTCGGCGTGGCAACATCGCTAGGATTGGGAGCAATTCAAATTAATGGTGGAGCTACATATTTAAACAGTGACATCCCGAATCAATTCAGTACACAATTCCTGATTATTATCGGTGTAACAATCTTATTTATGTTGTCAGCTTTATCAGGTATTGGTCGTGGTATAAAATGGCTTAGTAACGGGAATATTATTTTAGCAATATCTTTATTCGTTTTCTTCCTAGTACTAGGTCCAACAACCTTTTTATTTGATTCATTTACGACAACTCTAGGAAGTTATATTCAAAAGTTACCCCAAATCAGTTTCCGACTGGCACCATTTGACGAAGGCGGAAATGATTGGATTCAAGGATGGACTGTATTTTACTGGGCATGGTGGATTGCTTGGTCACCTTTTGTTGGTACATTTATTGCAAGAGTATCAAGGGGACGTACTATCAGAGAATTTGTGTTTGGCGTATTAGCAGTGCCAACTCTTTTCTGTGCATTATGGTTCACAATGTTCGGTGGAACTGGAATAAGCATGGATTTATTTGACGGCGGTGGTATTTGGGAAGCTATGAACCAAGGTGAAAATACAGAACTAGCCTTGTTCGCAACATTAGATCACTTGCCACTAAGTATTGTAGCTACAGTTATCGCCATTATTCTGATTAGTACTTTCTTTATCACATCGGCAGACTCAGCTACGTTTGTTCTCGGTATGCAGACGACAAATGGCTTGTTCAACCCGCCATTTATCGTGAAATTTATTTGGGGGCTAGTCCAGTCAGCTGCAGCAGCAGTACTGCTCTACTCTGGAGGGTTAGAAGCATTGCAAACCGCTTCTATAGTATCTGCCTTCCCGTTCGTATTTGTTTTACTGTTGATGATGGTCTCGCTGCATCTAGGCTTACAAAAAGAGTTTGAACCTCAAACGAGTAAGAAAAAAGTGTTTTAATAATTTATTGAGGAGGCAGTATTTATGAAACTGATTAACGTCCGTAAAGGTCAGTTCGTTTATTACGAGAACGAATTGCATAAAGTTTATTCTATTAAACCGTTTTTCAAACAGTCAGTGCATTTAGTGCGAATACGTGATTTTGAACAAGCCATTGTTACGGCGAAAGAAATCACATATTATCGCCCAAAACATCTCGACAGTTTCATTTGTATTGGACAACGCTACACACTTGATAAAACTGCTCGGGCTAAAGTAGGGGATTATATTCTCGTTATTAACCCTAAACCTGATTCTCTTGATCATCATCACTTGCATGCAATAGAGCTCGTCTCGTCTATGGAAGAAAACGGTGTAATCAGTAATAAATCCAACGGGATCAAACATACGGAGTATTGGGTAATGACTCCAGGACTCTTAGATGGTGCAAATGTTATCGACCAGCTGGAGAAAAACGAGTATGCCGACACTATTGAGAATGAATCGCTCAAGGAATCCTATGCTGATATAGCCGCACCTAAAGTCGGTCAAGTGTATCAAAAGAACGATTCCGACCCTGTTATTCAAGCAATGGTCGTTGCTATTGAAGGTCGGACTGTATATCTAGGGTCCAATATAGTTGTACAAAGCGAAGAAATTACAGACACTGACAAATGGAGCCTTGTTTTGAACGTACATGATCAAT
>DATGUH010000013.1:0-14993 GCA_035301445.1 Pseudogracilibacillus sp.
TTGGCGGAAGGCAAAATTGATAACCTCCACGATGTTATGATTAGTGCTCAAAAAGCAAATATTAAAATAGAAACAGCTGTCGAAGTTCAGCAAAAGGCACTCGACGCCTACAACGAAATAATGCGCATGCAGATTTAATAGTAAAGTTGAATCAATTTCACAATGGCATATTTTCCTGCTATTCACTTTTGAAATTGACTCAGAATAATTATATTAAAAAATCATTGAAACAAACATATGTATGAAGTTTCAGAGCAATCAATTTTCTTTTTATGTCAAAGGCAAATATCTATTATTAGAAATATTTCGATTTTTGTCATTTATATAATATAAAGAAATATTACAATGATATCCGGTGGGGTTATATGAAGGAAAAATGGGAACAATTTAAAAATCAAATAACATCATTATGGAATAATAGTTCTAAAATAATGAAGTCTATTTTCATAGGGGTAACTGTTTTACTTTTAGCCGCAATTATTTTTATATCAATTTTTACTTCTAAAACGAAATATGTTCCTTTGTATTCAAATTTATCTATTGAAGAAACAGGACAAATAAAAGAAGAGTTAGACAGCAGAAATGTACCGTATGAAATTTCTGACAACGGTAATACAATTAAAGTTCCAGAAGAAGATAGCGAACAACTGCTAGTAGATCTTGCGGGTGAAGGGATTCCTCATAGTGGTCATATTGATTATTCATTTTTCAGTGAAAATACATCTTGGGGAGTAACAGATAATGAATTCAATATGATGAAACTCGATGCTATGCAAACAGAATTAGCCGATATGATGACAAGTGTAGAAGGTATAGAAGATGCAAAGGTAATGATTAATTTGCCTGAAGAATCTGTGTTTGTAAGTGATGTAGATGAAAATGCCAGTGTCTCTATTGTTTTAGATACAGAATATGGGCATGAATTTGAGGATAATCAAATTAAATCACTTTATAATCTTGTCTCAAAAGCAATTCCTGATCTTTCAGAAGACAATATAGAAATTAGAAATCAATACTTAGAATATTTTGAGATGGCATCTAGTGGAGAAAGTTTGCAGGGAAGCTATGCGAATCAACAAGAGATCAAACGTGATATTGAAAAAGACATTCAAAAACGATTACAACAAATGCTTGGAACAATTGTAGGTGCCGAGAGTGTCATTGTTTCTGTGACGGCGGATGTCGATTTTACACAGGAAAATACAACGGAAGAATTAGTTGAACCAGTTGATGTAGATAATATGGAAGGTATTCCGGTAAGTATTGAAACACTGCAGGAAACTTTTGAAGGAACTGGAGCAGAAGGCGGAGTTGCTGGGACTGGTGATGAAGATATCCCGAATTATCCTGCTGCAAATAGCGGAGGAGAAGGGGATTATGAATCAACAAAAGAAACGGTGAATTATGAATTAAATCACATACATAATGATATTGTGCAAGCACCTTATAAGCTGAGAGATTTGGGTATTCAAGTTGCTGTGGATAACGTGAAACAAATAGACGGTGACGATGTTCAATTACTCGATAATGCTGAACAAAATGACGTAGAAGATGGAATTAACTCTATCCTTGATTCAATGATTACAACATCCATTGATAAAGAATATGGAGAAATTGATCCGGATGAAAAGGTCTCTGTTGTATTTCAAACATTTAATAACAAAGATCCTTTCCCAGATGAAACACCTTCTTCAATTCCTGTATGGACATACATTGTTGGAGCATTACTACTGTTAGTTGTCATTTTGCTTGTTATTTATTTCATTAGAAGAAGACGTGTCACAGAAGAGGTAGAGGAAGTAGTAGAAGAACCTTTTATTACATCAGAACCTGAACAAAACATACCTAACATTGACACACAACCGAAATCAGAAGCCGAAGTGCAAAAAGAACAATTGGAGAAGATGGCGAAAGATAAGCCTGATGATTTTGCGAAACTATTAAGAAGCTGGATATCAGAAGATTAGGAGGAGAGAACAATCGCTAAGACTAAACAACTGACCGGAAGACAAAAAGCAGCTATTCTCTTAATTTCCATGGGCCCTGATGTTTCAGCAGAAGTATATAAACATTTAAGTGACGAAGAAATAGAAAAACTTAGTTTAGAAATATCAGCCGTGCAAAAGGTAGAAACGGAAGCTAAAGATGAGGTAGTAGAACAATTTCACCAAATAGCAATCGCACAAGATTATATTTCTCAAGGCGGGGTCGGCTATGCTAAAACAGTGTTGGAAAAAGCATTCGGAAAGCAGGAGGCAGCCAGTATTATTAATCGGCTGACATCGTCTTTACAGGTTCGTCCGTTTGATTTTGCTCGGAAAGCTGACCCACAACAAGTATTGAACTTTATTCAAAATGAACATCCACAAACAATTGCACTTATATTATCCTATCTTGACCCGGAACAATCTGGACAAATATTATCAGAATTGGAAGATGAAGTGCAAGCAGATATTGCCAGCAGAATTGCAACGATGGAATCAACGCCACCGGATGTCATTACTGAAATTGAGCAAGTATTAGAGCGTAATATATCTAGTTCACTTACGGAAGATTATACACAAACTGGTGGTATACAATCTGTTGTTGATGTTCTTAATGAAGTGGATCGTAGTACCGAAAGAACCATTCTAGATACATTAGAAATACAAGATCCTGACTTAGCAGAAGAAATTAAAAAACGGATGTTTATTTTTGATGACATTGTCATATTGGATAATCGTGCAATTCAACGTATTATTCGCGAAGTAGAAGCAGATGATTTACGGCTTTCCCTGCGCGTTGCCAGTGATGAAGTTAAAGATGTTATATTCAAAAACATGTCACAACGAATGGGTGAGACTTTTAAAGAAGAAATGGAATATATGGGACCTGTTAGATTGCGTGATGTAGAAGAAGCACAGACGAGAATTGTTGGTACAATACGTAGGTTGGATGAAATGGGCGAAATTGTAATTGCTCGTGGCGGAGGAGACGATATTATTGTCTAATCAAGATTATAAAAATGTTTCTCCTAGACAAATAGCCATAAAAAATATATCTGATATTCAACTAAAGAAGCAAGTTGAAGATACTGAAGCGAGACAACAGGAAAAAGTGGCTGCTACTGCATTAAAGAGAAGTAATTTAAAGCAAGAAATAGCTGACTTAAAGCAACAAAAGAATGTGGCCCTGGAGGAATTACGACAATCTATTCAACAAGAAAAAGATGCTTGGTCGAAAGAGAAGGAAGTTGAACGAAAACAAGTACAGGATAAGGGATATAAAGATGGCTATGATGCAGGACTTAAGGAAGCAAAGGTTGCTTGGCAAGATCGTCTAAATAAAGTTAATGAACTTACAGAGCAAGCGAAACAGGATTATTACAAGACGATTGATAAGCATGAAGAAACAATTATCCAATTAGCAATCGCTACTGCAGAGAAAATAATTCATCATGAGATACAGGTTGATAATTCTTTTATTGCCAATATCATAGGCGAAGCAATTAATGAGTTGAAAAACGAAGCTTACATTCATATTTATTGCCATCCGGAAGCATATGAATTGGTTGTTATGCAAAAACCAGAACTAGAACAAATAGTCGGAACAAAAGATTTAATTTCTATATATGTAGACCCGGAACTTAGAAAAACTGATTGTGTTATTAAACATCCCAATGGCCAAATTGATGTCAGTATTGATTCGCAATTACGGCAAGTGAAAAATGCATTATTTGAAAAGGTGATGGAAGAATCATGATGAACACGGATGATTTACTCACAACGATTAAACAAGCTGATAGTTTTAAACGTTACGGGAAAGTCCTAGGAGTAGTTGGTTTGATGATTGAATCATTGGGGCCGGCTGCCAATATGGGCGACGTGTGCATTATTCACCATGTGTCTGACTTTCATAAAACAATTTATGCAGAAGTAGTCGGTTTTAATAATGAAAAGCTTGTTTTGATGCCTTATACAGAAGTTGCTGAAATTGGTCCAGGCTCACTTGTTGAATCGACAGACAATCCACTAACAATTAAAGTAGGACGAAGTTTAATAGGTTATACGATTGATGCACTCGGTTTTCCACTAGATAAAAGTCCCCTTCCTAAAGGGTTGCAAACATATTTAACCGAACAAGCACCACCTAATCCAATGGAACGACCACCGATTACAGATCCTATTCAGGTTGGTGTAAAAGCGATTGATACGATGTTAACAGTTGGCAGAGGGCAAAGAATTGGTATTTTTGCTGGTAGTGGTGTAGGAAAAAGTACTTTACTAGGTATGATTGCTAGAAACAGTAGTGCTGATGTGAATGTGATAGCTTTAATAGGTGAAAGAGGTCGGGAAGTAAGGGAGTTTATTGAAAAAGATTTAGGCGATGAAGGCTTGAGAAAGTCAGTAGTGATTGTCGCTACATCTGATCAACCTGCGTTAATGCGAATTAAAGGCGCGTATACTGCAACTGCAATTAGTGAATATTTCAGAAGTCTTGGATTAAATGTCAATTTGATGATGGATTCCGTTACAAGAGTAGCAATGGCTCAACGCGAGATTGGACTTGCCGTAGGAGAACCACCTACCACTAAAGGGTATACGCCTTCTGTGTTTGCTACACTCCCCAAATTACTGGAGAGGACAGGAACAAATGAACAAGGAACAATTACCGCGTTTTATACAGTACTTGTTGATGGTGACGATATGAATGAGCCCATTGCAGATGCAGTTCGTGGAATATTGGATGGTCACTTTGTACTTGATCGGAAACTTGCAGAAAAAGGACAGTACCCTGCTATCAATATTTTAAAATCTGTCAGTCGAGTCATGAATCAAATTGTGGAAAGTAGCGATTTACAAGCTGCTCAAGAACTGAGAAGTCTACTGGCTGTATATGAAGAAAATAATGAGTTAATCCAAATTGGCGCATATAAACATGGTACCAATCAACAAATTGATCAAGCGATTAGCTTTTATCCAGCGATTCAGGATTTTCTCAAACAAGGTATATTAGAAAGTCCTACATATGGCGAAGCATTACAAGAAATGCATGAACTATTGACTGGTGGTGCGAATTAATGGCTGATACTGCAGTATTAGAGAAAATTTTACACGTAAAAGAAAAGGAAAAAGACGCTGCACAACTCGACAAAACAGAGGCTGTAAATCGCTTTGAAGAAATTGCAAGTCGATTATATGAAGAACTAAAGCGTAAAGAAAATGCAGAGTCTGAATTGGATGTAGTTATGAAGGCAAAAGCCACTATTACGATGATTAAAGAACAATCCCGGTATATTAGCTTGATGAAAGAAAAAATCAACACTTTACAAAATAATGTGCAAAAAGCACGTATAGAAATGGAACAAAAGCAAAACGCATTGACAGAGGCACATATAGAAGTCAAAAAAATAGAAAGATTAATAGCATTGCGAGAACAAGAACAAAAGGAACTCCTTCAAAAACAGGAAATGGCATTTATGGATGAGATTTCAATGCTTCAATTCCAAAAGCAAAGACAAAACAGGTGAAAATATGGTAAAAGAAAACAAAGAACAAAAATCAAAATTGTGGGTCGTATTAGGAATACTCATCCCTGTAATTATGTTAGCAATAGTAGTTGCAGCACTTATCTTTATCCTTGATAGCGACAAGGGAAGAGAAAAGCTAAGTAATGTACCAGTCATATCTACCTTTATTTCCGACGATGCTAACGGCATAAGTAAAAACGATCACTCTACAAGTGATAAGTCAGGTAAAGTCATAGCTAAGCAAAAAGAAGAAATTGAAGAATTAGAACGTGAAATTGCTAGTTTGGAAGATATTGTAGATGATCAAGATAAGGAAATTAAAAAGCTAGAAAAAAGCAAAGAAGGAAAAGCAGATAATGATGACGATGAAGAAGAAGTCGATGAAGTGAAACAAACGGCAAGTTCCTTTAGAAAAATGGATCCCGAAAAAGCAGCAAAAATTGTTGAAAATCTTGATAAATCAACGGCAATCGAAGTGTTAGAAAAATTGTCTGGTGATGTTCGCGGGGGTATTTTAGCTGAAATGGACGCAAAAAAAGCTGCTGAATTAACAGAAGGAATGATTAACGAATAAATATTGTACTTTGAAAGGAGGTGAAAATATGCAGATAGGTAATATGGTCACTATGATGCGAGCTCCAACCAAATTGTCACTTGCAGATGATTTAGTTAGTAAAAGTGGTGTAGACAATATGTTTCAATCCTTGCTACATGAAAGTGGAGATGAATCATTAGGAGAAGAATTAGTGGCAGAGGATATTTCTAAAGAAGCACTCATAGCTCTCATTATGCAACAGTTGGATGAAGGGAAGTCATTAGAAAAAGTCTTTGAAAATATATTAGATGATTATCCAAATATTGAAGAAGATTATCCTGAAATAATAGCGCTATTGAATACAGATAAACAGTCACTTGAAGAACTTAAAGCTACGTTAAAGGAACTGATAACTACATCAAAAAATGACACGGAAGAAGTTATCGGTCAAAATATTTCGTCTATCCAGGTCGTTGTAAATGAGATTGAAATTAAAGATATAAAACAAGAAATGCATTCAATTTTACAAACAGTTTCAGAGTTACTAGAAAAATATAAAAAAGACGGTACATTAAATAAAGCAGACAGCGCAAAGCTAACTGCTATGTTAAAACAGTGGTCATCACTCTTGAGTCAGGCAAAGGGAACGGAAATAAATGTTGAAAAAATGCAGGAACAAATGCTTGATAAAAATGAGAATGACTTATGGAAAAAGTTAGTGGATAGATTTGAAAAGCGAACGTATTACACAGGAAAAAACTTTTATAGACAAGATGCTAATGTATCAAAGCAAGATGTTAGAAACTGGTTGCAACAAGCCGTTGATAACCAAAAACAGTCTCTATCCGATACTAATTTCTCTATATCACACGAACGACAGACTTCAATATCTAAAATAGAACAATATGTTATTCACTTGGAGAATTTAGGTAAAGTGGAACGTGTTGGAGCAACTTTGGTTGACAAATTTGCCGATGTAATCCGTAATAGTCAATTTTTGAATCGTAGCGGGAAAATGGAATTGAACCTTTTATTAAAACCAGCTCACCTTGGTCATGTAACGATTAAAATGACACAGGTAGACGGAGAAATGATGGTGAAAATGCTTGTCAGTTCCCAAGCCGCAAAAGATATGTTGGAGCAAAATATGCACCAGTTAAGACATTTATTCCAACCGCATCAAATATCAGTCGAACGAAATGAAGAAGTATCTGATGAAGAATTTTATTTTGACGAGCAAGAAGAACAACAAGATGATGAGAATCAACAAACAACTGAAGATGATTATCAGGATGACCATAATCAAAATGAAGATACACAAGTATTAGATTTTGAAGCCATTATGGAGCAACTCGGAGAGGAGGTAACGTTGTAAATGTCTAACACAATAAATTCAGATATATATTTATCTAATCAGGAACAAAACCGGGCACCAAGTCCAGATTTAGGAAAAGATGAATTTCTAAAAATATTAATGACACAATTACAAAACCAAGACCCGCTTGACCCAATGGACGATAAAGATTTTATTGCGCAGATGGCAACTTTTTCTTCATTGGAACAATTGATGAATATGTCAGGCACGATGGATAATATTGTCCGAAGCCAAACCGTTTCTCCAGTTATTCAAAACAGTCATTTGATTGGGAAAGAAGTTAGTTATATTGATGAGAATGGAAAGGTTAAGACGAGCGAAGTTATTGCGGTCAGTCAAAAGAACGGTGAACCTGTTTTGGAATTATCTAATGACGATAAAATTTACGCTGGAATCGTTGAAAAAATTGGAGAACCCGGTGAAGTAGATGATGTTGATGATGGAGTATCAGATGATGATGTTATTGGAGACCCTGATGAAGGGGATTCAGACGATGATGTAGTTGGTGATGCTGATGAATAATTATATTCATCCTTTGCAACAACAGGCACTTAAAAAACCTGTATCTACTCCATCAAAAAAAGATACAACCGTAAATGATTTCAAAAAAATGCTACATCATGCATCCAAAGGCAATGTGAAAGTAAGTAAGCATGCTGGCGAACGTCTTACAGAGAGAAATATTCAAATTAATGATGCAACCTGGCAACTGATTGAAAATAAAATGCAGGCCGCTAAACAAAAAGGCATTTCAGACGCACTAGTTATTACAGACGAAGCTGCATTAGTAGTTAGCACAAAAAATAATACTGTTGTAACAGCACTACACCAAGATGAAGCGAAAGATAAAATATTTTCAAATATTAATGGTACTATTTTAATTTAAGGCCGGACCCTAGAATAGGGAAGCCTTTTTCGGGACTTTGGAATGATAGACAAAGTCTACTCTAACAAAAAAAGGATGAAACAACATGTTACGATCAATGTATTCAGGTATTTCAGGAATGAAAGGTTTTCAACAAAAGCTAGATGTTGTCGGTAATAATATCTCCAACGTTAATACGACTGGATTTAAAAAAGGACGTGTGACTTTCCAAGATCTTATGTCCCAAACATCTAGAGGTGCACAGGCTCCAACGAATGCACGTGGTGGTGTCAATCCAATGCAAGTGGGACTTGGTTCTCAAGTTGGTTCCATTGATAATACACATGGCCAAGGTTTCCGTCAATCTACAGATAGACCACTTGATTTTGCCATTGAGGGTAATGGTATGTTTGTAGTCCATGATGGCAACACGGAGTTTTATACAAGAGCAGGGAACTTTTATTTAGACCAGGACGGTACAATTGTGAATGCAGACGGATATATTTTACAAGGCGAAGATGGTGAAATTGAAATTCCGCTTGATGCTCAAAGTTTCAGCGTTGATAAAGATGGGGTAGTTAACTATGTTGATACAGATGGGGAACCCCAAGTTGCTGGCCAAATTCAACTTGCTAATTTTACGAATCCTGAAGGGCTTGAGAAAGCAGGTAACAACTTATATTTAGCTAGTGCGAACTCAGGAAATGCAACCATTGTAAATCCTAATACAGAAGGTGCTGGTGAAGTTGTCAGTAATGCACTTGAAATGTCTAACGTGGATCTAGCTGAAGAATTTACGGAAATGATTACAGCACAACGTGGTTTCCAGTCGAATACAAAAATCATTACGACTTCTGATGAAATTTTACAAGAACTAGTAAATTTAAAAAGATAAGTGAGGAGGGAGGAGGTGTGATTGTCGCACCTCCGCCATATGCATGATTGAACTAGAGAAGGTTGATGGAGACCGTTTCACATTAAATGCATTATTCATTGAGCAAATTCAATCGTTTCCAGATACGACGACGATTACCTTAACAAATGGTAAAAAAATTGTTGTCAAAACAAAGCGTTCTGAAGTTGTGGAGAAGGTAACAGATTATTATCAACAAATTGGTTTAAGCGGAAGTGTTCAAGAGCAGGTGATAGATTGAATAAAGCAGCTAAATTAATAATTGGTATTTTAACTATTTTAGTTGTTGCAGCTATAGTTGCTGTTGTCATAGTCGTTAACTTTATAAAAAATGATACGGTGAATGAAGCACAAACTATCGATGAGATGAATCAATATGCTTATACGACGCCTGAAGTAACTACAGACCTAGAGGATGGCAGCTTTGTACGAATTGAATTTGAAATTATTACAGATGGAAAAAAAAGCTTAAAAGAAGTAGAGAAAAGAGAGTTTCAAATTAAAAATCTCTTAATTAAAGAGCTCTCCTTAATGTCAGAACCAGATTTTAACGCCGGTCTTTCAGATTTAGAGTCTGATATGAAAGACAATTTGAATGAGTTAATGGAAGATGGCGAAATAACGGATGTTTATACAGTTAGTAAAGTTTTGCAACAATAGGGACGTTTAAAGTGTATCGTGCTTGAATGCTTGTATTAAATGCAACCATGGAGTGAGTGAATAAGAAAGAGGAGGTGATAGAAATTGTCAGACGATATATTGTCACAAAATGAAATAGATGCATTGTTATCCGCCATTACCTCCGGCGAGATGGATGCAGATGAGTTAAAAAAGGAAGAAGAAGAACAAAAAGTAAAAGTATATGATTTTAAAAGGGCGTTGCGTTTTTCAAAGGATCAAATACGAAGTATCTCCCGAATTCATGAAAACTACGCTAGACTTTTAACAACTTTTTTCTCGGGGCAGTTACGTACATATGTAAATATTAATGTTGCATCTGTTGACCAGATTCCATATGAGGAATTTATCCGCTCCATTCCAAAAATGACTATCTTAAACGTTTATAGTGTAGAGCCACTTGACGGTAGCATTATTTTGGAGGTGAATCCAAATATTGCTTTCACTATGATGGATAGGGTACTTGGTGGACAAGGCGCTAACAAAGGAAAAGCAGAAAGTTTAACAGAAATTGAATCCTTAGTCATTACTCAACTGTTTGAAAAAGCAGTTTCCAATCTAGAAGAGGCTTGGTCAACAATAGTAGATATTGAACCTTCTTTACAAGAATTCGAGGTGAATCCTCAATTTTTGCAGATGGTTCCACCAAATGACACAGTGGTCGTTGTATCTTTAAATACCCAAATCGGTGAAACAAGTGGGATGATGAATATATGTATTCCACATATTATGCTGGAGCCGATTATTCCAAAGTTATCGGGTCATTATTGGTTGGAAAATGCATCCCAAGAAAGAGATTTAGAGAGTTATGAAGACATATCACGATCTTTGAAAAAAACAGAGGTTGAGGCTACTGCATTGTTGGGTAGTGCTAACATCACCTTAAATGAATTGCTTCACCTTAAGGGTGATGACGTGATTGCTCTTAACCAAAATATCGATGAACCACTGACATTTCTAATTAACCAAGAACCTAAAATGTTGGTACAGCCGGGAAAAATACATAATAAAACAGCTGTACAAGTACTGGAAGAAATTCAAGGGGGGGAAGTAGATTTATGACAAATGATGATATGTTATCACAAGAAGAAATAAATGCTTTATTAAATGTTGCAAATACAGAAGATACAGAAACAGAAGATAATCAAAACACAAGCGAAAATTATAAAGTGAATAAATTAACTACTTTAGAAATTGATACATTAGGGGAAATCGGAAATATCTCTTTAGGAAATTCTGCAACAACATTATCGACACTATTAGGTCAGAAGGTAGAAATTACAACACCTAGTGTATCTGTCGTAAGAAAAACAGGTATTACAGAGGAATTCCCTTATGAACATGTAAGTTTGCAAGTGAACTATATTGATGGGTTTGATGGCGAAAATTTATTTTTAATGAAGGCGACAGACGCTGCTATCATTTCAGATATAATGCTTGGTGGTGAAGGATTAAATCCGAATCATGAATTGTCAGAGATTGAATTAAGCGCAGTGCAAGAAGCCATGAACCAAATGATGGGGGCATCTGCAACGAGTATGTCTACTGTTTTTAGCAAGCGAGTAGATATATCACCCCCTGTAGTAGATTATAAAGAAATAGACAAACTGGAAGAAGTAGAAGAGGCGCTAGAAGGTGATGAATTTGTTAAAGTCTCTTTTCATTTAAAAGTAGGCCATTTAATAGATTCAGAGATAATGCAGCTAATTCCTTTGCAGTTTGCGAAGACAATGGTCGAACAATTATTAAATCCACCGGAAGAGATCTCAGCGACCTTAGAGCAGCAAGAAACACATAAAAGGTCAAACAATGTTAAAACAAAAGCGCCTGAACCACAGACACAGAAAACAACGCAACCCAATCATGAAGCGGAAGTACAGCATATTGGGGATCATATCAATGAGCAGTCTACTGTGCAGCCGGCAGCATTCTCTAATTTTGACAAAACAGAGTTACCACAAAATAATCAACGCAACTTGGATATGTTACTCGACATCCCATTACAAGTAACTGTAGAACTGGGAAGAACTAAAAAACGTATTCAAGACATTCTTGATTTATCACCAGGATCCGTTATTGAACTTGATAAACTAGCTGGAGAGCCAGTAGATGTGCTTGTCAATCAAAAATTAATTGCAAAAGGTGAAGTAGTTGTAATTGATGAGAGCTTTGGTGTAAGAGTAACCGATATTATTAGTCAGGAAAGTCGTTTAAGAAATTTAAATTAATTAAAAATAATAATGAGGTGGAAGATTAATGGCAGAAACAGTGTTAATAGTAGATGATGCTGCATTTATGCGCATGATGATAAAGGATATTTTAACAAAGAACGGTTATCAAGTTGTAGGAGAAGCGGAAAACGGTGCAGTAGCTGTGGAAAAGTATAAAGAATTAACACCGGATTTAGTTACAATGGATATAACTATGCCCGAAAAAGATGGTATAGAAGCATTAAAAGAAATAAAAGAAATCAACAGTGATGCGGTTATTATTATGTGTTCAGCAATGGGGCAGCAAGCAATGGTTATTGATGCTATTCAGGCTGGCGCAAAAGATTTTATCGTTAAACCGTTTCAAGCTGACAGAGTAATTGAGGCAGTATCAAAAGCACTGGCTTAAAAGAGAGTGAACAATATGTATAAAAAATGGATTCTTGGAATACTCGTTCTAACTTTTGTTGTGGTTTTACAGCCTGCCTCTATTTTTGCGGCAGATAAGCCAGTATCAGATTGTTTAAACGATGATGAAGATTGTATAGAAGACACAAAAGATATAGAGACAGATGAAGAAGATACGAAAAATTCATCTAATACATTGTTGGATGATACAGCGGAGCCATCACTTGGATTGAATATCGTAAAAATGGTGTTTGCTTTATTATTAATTTTAGCTCTAATTTATACATTGCTTTGGTTTTTAAAAAAACGTCGCTCTTATGAAAAGGCAGGTTCCTTAGAAAACATCGGAGGTATATCAGTCGGTCAACAAAAGTCCGTACAGATTATACGTATCGGAGATAAAATGTATTTGCTTGGTGTTGGAAGCAATGTAGAGTTACTTAAAGAATTGTCGGAAGAAGAAAGCGAAAATATTTTACAAGATATGAACCAATCTTCTGCAAGTCCTGCTGGTTCCTTTGTGCAGGATATATTAAAAAAATGGAATTATAAAAGAACAAATGAAACACAAGCAACTGAAAAGCAATTTAAAAAATCATTCAAACAGGAATTAGATAAGTTGAAGGAACAACGGCATCAAATGATTGATGATTATAATAAGAAGGATGATGAACATGAATGAATTAATGGATGCTTTTTCAAGTTCGGATCCTTCGAATGTTTCAACATCAGTGAAGTTAATATTACTTCTCACGGTTCTGTCCATTGCACCGGCGATTTTAATATTAATGACTAGTTTTACTCGAATTGTGATTGTATTGTCATTTGTTAGGACATCACTTGCTACACAGCAAATGCCACCGAATCAAGTATTGGTTGGTTTAGCACTTTTTCTTACATTTTTTATTATGGCTCCAACTTTTACAGAAGTTTATAATGATGCACTTGATCCGCTATTTGAGGAAGATATTTCTTTAGATGAGGCTTATGATAATGCAAGTATTCCTATTAAAGAGTTTATGTCCCAACATACTAGGCAGAAAGATTTGGCATTATTTCTTAATTATACAGATAGTGATAAACCGGAGAGTATTGAAGATATTTCTCTGATCACCCTTGTCCCAGCTTTTACAATCAGTGAATTAAAAACAGCTTTTCAAATGGGTTTTATGATTTTTATACCTTTTTTAATCATTGATATGGCTGTTGCAAGTGTACTGATGTCCATGGGAATGATGATGCTGCCGCCTGTGATGATTTCATTACCGTTTAAAATTCTGTTGTTTGTACTGGTAGATGGCTGGTATCTAATCACCTATTCCTTATTGCAAGGATATTAAATATGACAAAGAAGGTGAATCCATTTGAATAGTGAATTTGTATTATCAATTGCAGAAAGAGGCATTATGACAATTCTTTTAGTAGCAGGTCCAGTTCTTATTCTCGCGCTTGCCGTTGGACTGGCGGTGAGTGTATTTCAAGCTACAACTCAAATTCAAGAACAGACCCTAGCTTTTATCCCGAAAATTATAGCCGTGCTAGTTGGTGTTGTCGTATTCGGGCCGTGGATGTTAACAAAATTAGTGGAGTTTACAGAAAGCATATACGAGAATTTGAATGCTTTTGTGGGGTAGAAGATGCTAGATGTCATAGATATAACAATAATACCGGCTTTTTTATTAGTGTTTGCCAGAGTACTGGCGTTTTTTATAACATTACCTTTGTTTTCATATAATACGATACCGAATTTATTTAAAATTGGTTTTAGCTTTATTCTTAGCTTAGTAATGTTCACTACAATGGATACAGGAACAATTGCTTTTGATTTTACCTATATATTTTTATTCATAAAAGAAATAGGTGTTGGTCTGCTCATCGGACTAATCGCTTATATTATACTTTCAGCTGTACAAATTGCTGGTGGATTTATTGATTTTCAGATGGGTTTTGCTGTAGCGAATGTTATTGATCCACAAACAGGTGCACAAAGTCCTTTGATTGGTCAGTATTTTTATATGATTGCATTATTATTTTTATTATCGGTCAATGGTCATTATTTATTAATAGATGGTATATATAATAGTTATCAATTCATCGCTTTAGATTCTACCTTATCGATGGGTGACAATTACGCAACTTTTATTATCGATGCTTTTAATCAAATGTTTCTTATTGCTTTTCAAATGTCGATACCACTTGTTGGTTGCTTATTTTTAGTAGATGTTGCTTTAGGGTTAATTGCAAGAACGGTCCCACAATTAAACGTTTTTGTAGTTGGACTTCCTTTGAAGATAGGTGTAAGTTTCTTAGTGCTGGTTGTTTTTATGGCAATCTACATAACGCTTGCTAGAATGTTGTTCGAAACAATGTTTGATACGATGCATTCATTGATGAGGATTCTCGGAGGTGGCTAATTGAATCAATTGAAATTAGATTTACAATTTTTTGCAGGTGAAAAAACAGAAAAAGCTACTCCGAAGAAACGTGAAGATGAACGAAA
>DATGUH010000014.1:0-9049 GCA_035301445.1 Pseudogracilibacillus sp.
AGCAAATGTATGCTTTGAATTAAGTTTGGGTTTCCCGCCATTGGATCAAAGTAGTAAATATTTCCTGCCGTGTATTCCTCTATGTTAGAGGTCATTTTCATTAGTTTATGTGTTTCGTTACGTAGCATTTGTTGCAATTCTTCTAATGTATAAGTTCCACGTACTTTTTCCGGTGGTTTCACAAAGGGTGGTGCACTCATTCCGCGTTGATGTTTTTCAGTGTATGCTTGATAAATATCGTGAATTGTCGTTGGATACTGCTTATTTTTCCGCATAGCAGCAACAGGCTTCATTATAGGAATGTATACAACAGAAAAACGTCGAAACACTTTTAACATGAGTAAGAGATGATATAGCGATTCACCAACAGACCACTTTTCTGCTAATGGACGTGTCCATAGATCTTTAAATTGTACTTGCTCATCTTCGAAAAAATCTTCACGCTGTTTTTGCAAAACTTGAAAGTGTTCCGCAATGGATTTACTCCTAATCTCTTCCATGACCCTCCCCCTCTCGTATCATTTTTGCTTATACAAAAAGCATTCAGCCGTATGATCCTGTATGATTCCAATTGCTTGTAAGTATGCATAACAAATAACAGGGCCAACAAATGAAAAGCCACGTCGCTTCAAATCTTTGGCTAGTGCAGTTGAAAGCGAGTTAGAAGTTGGTATTTCTGCATGTGTTTTCCACTCATTAATTATTTGCTTCTCCCCTACAAATTGCCACAAAAAAGCATGGAAACTGCCAAAGTCATCCTGCACATTTAAAAAAGCCCGCGCATTATTCACTGCTGAATGAATCTTTTGTTTATTGCGGATGATACCTTCATTTTGAAGCAGATTCTCCACACTTGCTTCATTAAAAACCGCCACTTTTTGCGGATCAAATTGTTCAAACGCTGCTCTGTAAGCTTCTCTTCTTTTTAAAATCGTCATCCAACTGAGACCTGCTTGTGCCCCTTCTAAAACTAGCATCTCAAATAAATAATGATCATTTTCAAATTGCTCGAGACGACCCCATTCATTATCATGATACTGTATCGACAAAGGATCTTCTGTTACCCATGCACATCGTGATTGAACCATCTTATTTCTCTCCTGATTCTACTGGATTGTCATCATAAGAAATCCAATCGCTGTAACTGCCTGGATACAGTTTTACATTTTCAAATCCTGCCCGCTTCAACGCAACAATATTCGGACAAGCAGAAATGCCGGAACCACATGACACAATGATTTCATCTGCTTTATCCAATGTTTTAAAATGAGACGTTAATGCTGCTTTCGATTTCCATGCGCCGTCTTCATCTAAAACATCTTTCCAGAAATAATTTTCAGCTCCCGGGATGTGCCCAGATTTATCATATAAAGGTTCTACTTCTCCTGCATAACGTTCTGGCGATCGAGAATCGATTAATATAGTTTTAGCATCACGGTTTTTCACTTCTTCCATTGACCTTGTCATTCCTTGTTGTACATCCGCGGTAAAGTTGCCCGCTCTTTTAGGAGGAATTTTATCTGTTGTGTCATAACCAGCATCTTTCCAAGCTACAAATCCTCCATCCAATAAATACGTTTTTGAATGACCTAAATAATTCAACAACCACCAGGCACGTGCCGCAAACATACCATTCCGCTCATCATAAATAACTATTGGCTTTTCAAAAGCAACTCCCATCTCTCTTAAAGTAGCTGCTAGTGTTTCGGCATCCGGCAGAGGATGATTACCACCATGTTCACTCACTTCACCTGATAGATCCCTTTCTAAATGTAAATAATAAGCCTTCGGAATATGAGCTTCATTATAGGCCGCCTCTCCTGCATCTGGATTATTCAACCCGGACCGTACATCAATTACTGTTACATTATTTTCTTGTAACCATTTATTTAGTTGTTCTACACGGATGATAGGTTCCATTATTACCCCTCCAAATTAGTTGCACTTTTCTATAGTTTACCATAACATTTTTAGTAATGAATAATGATTTCGAATGGAGGATGAACTTTGACACTTCAAGAAAAATTAACGGAACGATTAATTCGTTATGCAAAAATCAATACACAATCTGATGAAGCACAAGACACGACACCAACAACCTCTGGACAATGGACACTTGCTAAATTACTAGTGGAAGAATTGAAAGAAATCGGCATGAAAGATGTGGATATTGACAATAACGGCTATGTGATGGCAACACTTCCTTCAAATACTGATAAAGATGTTCCTGTTATTGGTTTTATGGCTCATGTAGATACAGCGACAGACTTTACAGGAGAAAACGTACAACCACAAATTTGGGAAAATTACGATGGCGGAGATATAACTTTAAATAAGGACCAAAACGTTATGATGTCCACAGATGAGTACCCCGAATTAAAGAAATATGCAGGACATACACTCATTACAACAGACGGTACTACACTTCTTGGCGCTGATAATAAAGCGGGCATTTCAGAAATTATGACTGCCATGGAATATTTAATCAATCATCCTGAAATACCACACGGCGCAATTCGAGTTGCTTTCACACCTGATGAAGAAATCGGACGGGGCCCTCATAAGTTTGATGTCGAGCGATTTAATGCATCTCTTGCCTATACTGTAGATGGTGGCCCTCTTGGGGAACTTCAGTTTGAAAGCTTCAATGCAGCAGGTGCAGAAGTCACGTTTTATGGAAACAATGTACATCCAGGCACTGCAAAAGGAAAAATGATTCATGCAATAAAAATAGCAAATCAATTTATAGCACAACTCCCTGAAAAAGAAGCGCCTGAATACACAGAGGGTCACGAAGGCTTTTATCATGTCCTGAATATCGAAGGCGATGTTGAAAATACTACGCTACAAATGATTATCCGGGATTTTGATAAAGATCAATTTGCCAAACGAAAAAATTACGTGAAAAGAATCGTAAAAGACTTGGAAACAACTTACGGTGAAGGCAGTATTGATCTAAAATTAATGGATCAGTATTATAACATGCGGGAAAAAATTGAACCCGTTAAAGAAGTAGTAGATATAGCCGAACAAGCAATGCACAACCTACAAATCACTCCTATTATTGAACCAATTCGTGGTGGAACAGACGGTGCACAACTTTCTTATAAAGGATTGCCGACACCGAATATCTTTACCGGTGGCATGAATTTTCACGGAAAATATGAATTCATTTCTGTTCAAGACATGGAAAAGGCAACAAAAACGATTGTAGAAATTTGTGAGCTTTTCACAAAAAAAGAACTATCTAAAAACTAGCATTTCACTGCACTTCTTCCATGTAAACCTAGGTTTTTTTATAACCCCGAATATTTTCCCTTGTCATCTCTATTGCAATATAGAGGGCTTCTATGAGAAAATAAAGACCGTTATAAGGGGGAAGAAGAAATGCATATAAAAAGAGTATGGTTCCTTGCACTCGTAAGCTTGTTGATTGTGCTTAGTGCTTGCCAACAAGAAGATTTAGAAAATTTAGTGCAAACCTCAAAGGAAAAAATTCAATCAACCATTAACACTGATGATAAAAACAATAATAATAACGATGATAATAATGAAAATAATAATGACGAAAATAACCAACATCCATTAACTGCACCAGATGCGCCAATACAAAAGGGTGATCAATCTAATGATGTTGAAACCTTGCAACAAATCTTTCAAGCCATTGATTACCCAGTTGAAGCAAGTGGAACATACGATGATTTAACAACATGGGCAATAACGGATATTCAATTACAAAAAGACCTCCCTGTGAGCGGAGTGTATGATGATGATACTAAAAAAGTTATAGCTGAATTACTGGAAAACGAGAAAACAATGTCTGTTGGAGAAGGCATAGAAAGGCCTGAACATCCGAATGAATTTCCAGAAACAGTTGAAAACCCTTATGACATTTTAGCCTTAGTTAATAAGAATCATGCACTTCCAGGGGATTATGAACCAGATGACCTCGTCATTCCCGATGTACGATTCCCTTATGAAGAAGACGATCCAAAAAGGTATCTGAGAAAAGTTGCAGCCGATGCCTTGGAAGAATTGATTGCAGCGGGTGATCATGCAGATGTAGAAATCTATGCTCAATCCGGCTTCCGGTCTTATGATCGACAAGAATCTATTTTTGCATCCAATGTAGAAAAAAATGGAGAAGAACATGCCAATACGTACAGCGCGAGACCTGGCGAAAGTGAACACCAAACAGGGCTTGTAATGGATGTCACTTCTCAATCAGCAGGATTTGATTTAAATACAGACTTTGGGGAAACAGAAGAAGGAAAATGGATAAAAGACCACGCACATGAATACGGGTTTATCATTCGTTATCCGGAAGACAAGGAAGATATCACCAAATATCAATACGAACCTTGGCATCTTCGCTATGTCGGAGAAAAAGCAGCAACCGAAATCTATGAAAACAATGAATCATTAGAAGAGTATTTAGATACCGAATAAAACTAAAAGTCATCCATGACAGTATATAAACTGTTGGGATGACTTTTTAATGTTGATGGATAATTGATCGAATCATATGTTTCGGTGAGTTTTCAAATAAAGATACATAATGCATAAAATGCCGTTCTGGAAATAGCTTTTTACGAATTTTTGATACGGATGTTCCTTCATTATATAAAAAGAGCACCTCTTGCTGTACTTGGATTAAATAGCGCAACTTTTCTTGAAGACGTTTTTTCCCATCGGGCAGAATACCAGCATGTGAGTCAATGTAGACATCAAAATTATATGTTAGCACTTTTCTTAATGACCGAATTAATGTAGGCAACGATTCAAAACGATACATACTTTTAGGCTTGGGCATTACAAATAAGTCTCCACCGAACATCCAGCCTTTTTCTCTGTTATATAGGGCAATATGATCATCTGCATGTCCTGGAGTGTAAATTGTTTCCCAAGTATATTCAGGTGTACGAAAGATGTCTGATACGGGTTCAGCTTTAAAAGGTGGTCGCTTTCCCCAAAATACTTGACGATAAATTGGTAGCTTGGCTTTCTTTTCACATAGCTCAATTCCTTTAGGGTGCATATATATAGGTACTTCACGTTCCCCAAACCAATAAGCCATTCCTGTATGATCTTCATGATGATGCGTTAAAACAACCTCGGAAATATCTGATTGCTCAAATAATGCACTTAGTTCCTCATGTTTCCTGTAAGGTCCTGTATCAATCAATAATCCATCCAATATAAAGACGGAAACATTCAGCTTTTGTCCCATTCTTGTAACTGACAATTCGGCTTGCACCAAATCTTCCATCGTATAAATCCTCAAATAAACACCCCAATATTAATAAACTTTCCACTAACATCTTGAATGGACTAATTGAAGTGAAGGCTACTTAAAAAATACAACCTTTTATTAGCTATCCATTTTTACTAAGCTATTTTTTGTACAATATGTTCATATTTTATCAGATAATTGCTCATAACCGAATAGCTTTTAATTCAGTGATACATTTAAAAAGGCTTTGTAATCATTAGGAAAATAATAATTAAAAAAATCACATTTGTTAACCGTTCGTAAAAAAACAACTTTTTCGCCATTTTTTCATAAGCCTCTGGAATTTCCTGTCCATCATGTTCCTCTAACAACACTTTAATTGGCTTTGATTTTGGTGACAACACTATTGGCCCCACTGCAAGCGCAATTAAAAATAATAGCAGACTTATTAAAAACCAGTATTGTTGGAATAAGTATGGTCGGAGAACTCCCATCATTAAGCCAGTCAACAATAAGAGAGTTCCTCCGATCATCACAAAAATATGAATTCGATTACGGATAATATATGCGTGACGCAACTCTGTCATCGTAGTAGCTCTTGTGACTATATAAATCATAACAAATCCCGGCCCAAGCCCTAAAATAGCTGAAAATACATGAATAATAACCAAAACATCGTAAAAACTCATCGTCTTCCTCCAAACTTCCACCTACGGACCATATTAAATGACAATTAAATAGGTGAAGCCTTATGTTACTTTAAATTATACACCATTTCGAAAGCCGGAAAATGATTTAAATCACAGGAACACTAACTTATTCGACTTATTTATTACACATATCGATCCAAAATAGTATCTACTTCATGTCCATATATTTCTCCAAATAGATTTAAATGTGCCAACCAATAATATAGCTGATAAATTTGTTTTATATCTTCATAATCTTCTCGGAGTGGCAATACCTCTTCATAAGCCTTGTAAAAGTTTTCCGGAAAACCACCAAATAATTCGGTATACGCCATTTCAAAGTGTCGGTCTCCATATAGAATAGATGGATCAACGATAAACGGCTCTCCTCCAGGTCCAACAATCCAATTCCCTGAATAAAGATCTCCATGCAAGTAGGAAGGTTCTACAGAACGAGGTATCCATTTATCCAGTTTGCTAAGCAATGTTTCTAACTTATGGAGACGCTCTGTTTGTAGTACCCCTTTTTCTTTTCCAATGTCCACCTGATTCTGCAGACGTTGATCTCTGTAGTATTCCAGCCAATTCGAAGTCAATTTATTAGGTTGCTTCAACAAGCCAATATACGTGTCTTCTTGAAACCCGTGCATCGTTGCGTGTACTTGATGAAACTGTGCTAATTTCCGGCCAAGCATTTCTTCCGTATCAGCTGATTTATTTCCTTCTATCCACTCTAGTAACAAAAAAGCATTTTCTGATTTATCGGAGTAAGCCAAAAAGTTAGGAACATTAATAGTATTTGTTTCTTTAATTAATCGTAAACCTGTTGCTTCCGTTTTGAAAAAGTTTCTGGGGGCATTTTCGTGAAATTTCATAAAGAAAGCCGCATCAGTAGTTTCTACATAGTAAGCTTCATTAATGGATCCACCTTGAATTGGTTTCACCTTTTTTATATCCGCATATTCACGTCCACTTTCCAAGCCTAATTTTGCAAGTCTCTCAATTTTTTCAATCATTGGCTATGCCTCTTTTTCCACATAGTCATCGGATTGTCCATGCCTGCTTCTAAAGGCATTTCCTTCATAACAATTTGACGTTCTTCATTTGGTTGTGCCAAATCATGATAAATGACGTCGGCAGCACCAAGTCCAGCATTTTTTGTTTCTTCTACTGATGCACAATAATAAATGTCTTCAATCCCCGCATAGTACATGGAAGTTAAACACATCGGACAAGGGCATCCACTTGCATACATTGTGAATCCTTTTAATTCGTTTGTTTGTAATGCTTCTTGGGCACGGCGAATAGCTAATAATTCTGCATGACCGCTGACATCATATTTTATATGAAGTTCATTAACACCTTCTGCAATAATCTCATCATCCTTCACAAGTACTGCACCGAATGGTTGCCCTCCTTCTCTTACATTATCTGCAGCCAATTCTACTGCACGTTTCATAAATGAATTCATATGAAAGCCCCTTTCCATCTCAAATAATCTATCCTCATTGTATAATAGAAACAAGGTCAAATGCATCTTTTTCTCATTAATGAAAAGTGTTGTGTTGAATTACTCATAATGGATGATTAAGTCTTCCGATTTAACCCAGTTTCGTTTTTTAAAGAAAGCCATGAGTACCCAACTAATGACAGCAGGTGCAATAATATGTAAAATAATGACTGAAATTAAAACATGAAAATTAAAGCCCATCGTTTCAAAAGCCATAATCTGTCCTACAAATCCACTCGTCCCCATACCAGCACCTGCTGCATTATTCGTCATTTTTAACCAAACAGTTGCAAAAGGCACAAGAATAATTCCTGCCACTGTTGGCGGTATAAGTATTAAAGGGTTTTTAATGATGTTTGGAACTTGCAACATGGAAGTACCAATTGCTTGGGCTAAAAAGCCTCCTATTCCATTCTCCTTATAACTTTGCGTTGCAAAACCCATCATTTGAGCAGAACAACCAATTACAGCTGCACCAGCCGCTAATCCATCGATAGATAGCATAAATGCAATAGCAGCACTCGATAACGGAGCAGTCAGAGCCCACCCCATCAAAACAGCAACAATAATCCCCATAATAAAAGGTCTTTGTTCTGTTGACCAATTAATAATCTCACCTAACCAAGTCATGAATTGATTGATTGGAATCCCAACAAATTTACCTGTAAAAAATCCAACTAAAATCGTTATAAACGGAGTTACAATAATATCTACACGCGTTACCCCATATAACAACTTCCCAAATTCTGTCGCTATCAAAGCCGCAACATAACTACCTGCCGGCCCGCCAAGCTCTGCGCCGAATGCTCCTGCAAATAATACAGAAAAAATAACAAGAGGCGGTGCTTTCAATCCATAAGCAATTGCGACTCCAATCGCTCCGCCCATAACTTTGTTATCCATTGCAAACGTTCCCATTTCAACAAAAGATTCAAGCCCTATTTGTTCTCCAATCGTCTTAATAATTAAACCAATAATTAATGAAGAAAAAAGTCCTAAAGCCATGTAGCTAAGGGCTGTAATGACATATTCCCTCGCTGATAATGAAATACCTTGCTTTTTTAAATAACGCATGAGTTCTTTACTCCCTTCTTATTTTCTAGCATTACAAGCATTTCAATTAAACACTATTTATTGTGAAAGTCTTCACATGTTCGGTTATACTTTTTCTTATTCTTTCACATAGTACGTCTTCTCGCCCTATTTTCTTTGTAACTTCATGTTTGTGATATATTTCACATAGATAACTTTGCTTATTATCATACATGGTTCTAAGTGAAATCACAAGTTAAGATTAATATATATCACAGTTTATGCTTATCATTATTTTAATATTAAAAATAAACGAACCCAAAACTTTCATCAGGAAACTCCCGGTAGTTTTTGATATTTGAATAATCTGTTCTAATTTCTGAATAATTTAACCAGTTTCAAGTTTCTCTCTTCTTTATTTTAAGCGAAATGATATTCAACATAAATAGTAGCGTCTATTTGCTATCCTTTACTTCATGGGATATACTGTAATTTGATTATGTGGGTTCAATTATAATGGAGGTAATCATCATGACAACATTAAATAAATCCAATATTGCAGAGATCATCCGCGAACGTCGTGCT
>DATGUH010000015.1:0-17955 GCA_035301445.1 Pseudogracilibacillus sp.
ATTTTGTACGTCTTTATCTTTTGACAAGTTTGTTTCCTCCTCTCTATTCGCCTGTGAAGGATCTGTCTTTTTATCTTTTTGTTCTTTACTAGTCATGAATTTTAACCTCTTTCCAAGTCTTAAATAATGATAGTTTTGTATACTTCACCTTGAACCATCCGCCCGGTTCAAAGAAATCATTAAATAAAACTTTGTGTTGCATATCATCAGCATCTCCCCAAAGAAGACGATGCTCAGAAACTGTTTTTCCATTACGGATATTCATTTCCGGAAAAACATTATTCAAATTTTTAATATGATATTTCCCATCTTCATATTCAAAGTCTTGACCTTCTTCTGCGTTGGAAGGCATGCCAATTCCAAATTCTTCATATACAATTTCATTCTGTAGAATATCATTGTTGTTGGTGATTTCATATTTTTCAACTACATCAGTTAGATGAATGGAGTGTGTAAATATAATTTGAAAGCTCTGCTCCTTTTTCAAAGGTAAATATGCAGCAATTTGATTGGTGTTCTCTTGATAGAAAACTAAGCTAGGTTGGGTAGGAATAAATATAACAAACATCATGATAATTAAAATGGACAAAATGTATATGAATTTTTTTATTGTATTTCGCATTGATTTACACCTGAATATTATTTGGACTTCATTCTTTTAATCGCTGTTTTAAAGAAAAAAACCGGCAGTTGTTTAGACCACCGGCCTCTTCCACCATAAAGCAAATATATTTATTCTGCTTCGATGCCTTCTTCTTCATAATACTTTTCAGCACCAGGGTGAAGTTCTAAATCACCTAGTCCATCAAGAGCAGAATCTTTTGAAATTGCATCCGCTTTATCGTGTGCAATATCATCAGTGTTTTCATAGATTGCTTTTGTAATATCATATACTGTATCTTCTGGAATGTCGTCTGTTACAACAATCATAGCAAGAACTGCTACAGTATCTACATCTTCTTCGATGTCATATGTGCCTTCTTCTACTGTATCTTCAGCATAATAAGGATACTCTTCAATCAGTTCATCCGCTTTATCTTTTTCTACAGGGACGATACTTACATCAGCTGATGCTTGTAATTCTTCAACAGCACCTGTTGGTGTACCAGCTGTAATAAATGCTGCGTCGATATTACCGTCTTGGATTCCACCTGTAGATTCACCAAAATCCAAATTCTGTGCATCAATATCATCCATGGATAAGCCATGTACTTCTAGGATTTGTTCAGCATTTACATAAGTACCAGAACCAGGTGCACCTACAGACACTTTTTTACCTTCCATATCTTCTACGGATTCAATACCTGATTTATCCGTTGTTACAATTTGAATTGTTTCCGGGTAAAGTGCGCCAAGTCCAAGCACATTATCTACCGGGTCACCGTCAAAAGAGTTAATTCCTTCTACTGCATTAGAAGCAACGTCTGTTTGAGTGAAGGCAATTTCAGCTTCTCCGTCTCTTAATGCTTCAATATTATCTGCAGAAGCATTGGATGATACCGCATCTGTTTGGATACCGGTTTCATCAGAGATAATAGTAGCTATTGCACCACCTAGTGGATAGTATGTACCACTTGTACCACCAGTTAAAAAGCTAAGAAAGTCTGGTGCATCGGCTTCTGCATCGCCGTTATTATTGTTTCCATCTGCGTTGTTATCGGTATCATTTCCGCCACCACACGCAACTAAGACAACAGAAAGCATTAACATTAATAGAAATGATAACAGTAATTTCTTGTTCATAGTCTAATTTCCCCCTTTTATATGTTACTTATAAAATACCAATATTCCGGTAGAAAAGCAACCTTAAAATGTGTTAATGGAAAGAAATTGAAACCCTATCATAATTTCGTATAGATTAGGCTCTATTAATACTTCTCATCGTACTTATTTTAGCGTAAAATGACAGATAAGTCCGAATACTGGAGGAGATTATGAGACTAGCAATATTTGACTTCGATGGTACTATTTATCGAAAAGAAACTTTTACATTATTAATGCACCATCTGAAAACAACCTACCCTAAAAAGTATCGTCGTTTTTTCGCCACTATTTTACCGGTTTATATAGGTTATAAATTAAAGATCATTACTGAAAAAAATATGAAAGCAAAGTTAATGGAAAGTTATATGAAATCATTAAAGGATCTTACTGAGTCAGAATTGGATGCTTATTTTACAGATATAGCTCATGAAATGAAAGACGACTTTAATCAATCAGTTGTTAAACGATTGCAGGAGCATAAGCAAGCAGGAGATTATACAATGATTCTATCCGGTGCCTTTACACCGCTATTGTATGCTGTTGATCAACAATTAAAATTGGAATGTGATGCTATCCTTGGTACAGAAATTCCTCGTCCGGACCATCCCTTTATTCATATTCACGCCGAACAAAAACCAGTTTTATTATATAATTATCTAGAATCAGTAGATATCAACTGGGATTCTAGTAGCGCCTATGGTGACAGTATTGCCGACCTATCTGTATTAGAAATGGTAGGACATCCTATTGCAGTCTGTCCCGATAAACCTTTGAATCAAATTGCTGAAAAACAAAATTGGGAAATCATGCTTTAAAGGAGGATTCTTCGTATGACTATTAAACAAACGAATATATACTGGTCAAAATGTGAATGGAAAGAAACAACATTCCTGCTTGCTGCAACAGATCAAGGACTCTCGTATGTAAGTTCACCAAATGCTCATTTTAATGAGTTAGAACAATGGGTACAAAAAAAGGTACCTAATCCTATTTTAATGAATATACCAGAAAAACTTTTATCAGCTTCCGATCAAATACGTGCCTATTTGGATGAGAAACGAACAGATTTTTCCTTACCAATAGATATTATCGGCACTCCTTTTCAAAAAAAGGTTTGGCAATCTATGTGTGAGATTCCATATGGCCAAAAAGCAACATACAGTGAAATTGCTCATAATATCGGTAATAAAAAGGCAGTAAGAGCAGTTGGTACTGCAATTGGCGCTAACCCCTTGATGATAATACTTCCCTGCCATCGAGTGATTGCTAAAAACGGGGCACTCACAGGATTTCGTGGCGGGCTTGAAATGAAAAAAATGCTGCTAGCGTTAGAAGAACATCATATGGAAACAAATGAAAATCAGCATAAAATGATAAAAAATGGATTCCATTGACAATCACAATCATGGAATCCACTTATATTTGAATGCTGTATATTTTAAATCATTCATATCGTAAAGAATCTATCGGGTCTAATCGGGATGCTTTATTAGCAGGTAGCAACCCAAAGACAACACCAATAAACACAGAGAATAAAATTCCACCAACAATGACTGGCCATGATATAAGTGGTGGCCACCCTGCTATCGAGGACACAATTAAGGCAACACTTGTACCTAAGCCCATACCTATTAGACCTCCAATCATTGTAAGAGCTATTGCTTCTATTAAAAATTGAAACATGATTTGCCCTCTTGTTGCACCGAGCGACATGCGCACACCGATTTCTCTAGTACGTTCTGTTACGGAAACAAGCATAATATTCATCACACCAATTCCTCCAACGAGCAAAGAAACGCCGGCGATGCTAGAAATAATGATTGTCATAATATTTGTCACTTTACCGATTCCTTCTGCAATTTCCTCCATATTTAAAACTTGGTAAGCTTCATCGGTTTCATGTACTTTATTGAGCATATCCGTAGCCTTTTCACCAGCTGTTTGCAATTCATCTGGATTATTCGCTTTAATAGAAACTTCTGTAATACTCGTTTTAGAAAAAATAGATTGCCAAGTGTTAATAGGTATATAAAAAGTGCTTGAAGATAATCCAAATAAATCATCTTCCGAATTCATCACACCGACTACTTCAACAGGCTGACCGCCAACATACACTATTTTACCAAGTATATCTTTCTCTTTATCATCAAACAATTCCTCCTGCACATTTTCACTGACAACAGCGACACGACCCTCTCCAAGAAAGTCGGAAGCCATTAAATTCCTTCCTCTATCAATGTCCATTCCTTGCACGTCTATGTAACTCTGATTGATTCCCATCACCATCGAATCAGCATTATCCCGTCTGTAACTAATGTCTGCTGACTCCGAACTAGTAGTGACTACCTTTTCTACTTCTGGTAAATCTTCAATCAAATGTATATCTTCCGACGTAAAAGCATCTTCAAATAAAATACCCGAATCCTGTTCTATTTCCTCATCAGAGGGCTGATAAAACAATTCAATCGTATTCGAATCTCCAGTAAACTGTGATTTGAGTACCGCTTCACCACCTTGACCGATAGCAACAACTGTTATGACTGATCCAACACCGATAATAATACCAAGCATCGTTAATATAGAACGCATTTTATGGGCTAGGAGGGATGAGAAAGCCATTTTGATATTTTCTAATATACTCATGCTTCCTCCTCCCCATCTGTAGGTGTCTCTGAATTAGTTTCCGGTTGTATAAGTTTTTTATAAGTACCTTGGTCAACTACTTCTTCAGCGGTCGTTAATTCACCGTCACGTACAAATATAGTTCGTTCTGCATAGCTTGCTACTTCTGCTTCGTGCGTAACTAGAATAACACTCGTTCCTTCTTTATTTAACATCGTAAACATTTCCATAATTTGTTCACCTGTTTTGGAATCTAGTGCCCCAGTCGGTTCATCTGCTAAAATAATATCAGGTTCATTCACTATTGCCCGGGCTATAGCAACACGTTGCTTTTGACCACCTGACATTTCATTGGGAAGATGGGTTAATCGATCAGCAAGATCAACCTTTTGCAATGCATCTTCAGCTCGTTGCATGCGTTGCTTTTTTCCAATGCCTGCATAAATCATAGGTAATTCTACATTTTGTAAAGCATTCAGACGGGGAAGGAGTTGGAATTGTTGAAACACAAAACCTACAGACCTATTGCGAACTTTAGCCAGTTCATGATCTTCATAATCTGATATATCTTTACCATTTAATAAATATTGTCCAGAAGTCGGTTTATCTAAGCAGCCTATAATATTCATCATCGTTGACTTCCCTGACCCAGAAGGGCCCATAATAGCGACAAATTCACCTTTGGTTATTTGAAGGTTGATATTTTTAAGGACAATTAGATCTTGCTCTGCTACTTTATAGCTTTTTACTACATGATTAAATTCTATCATTCTACTGTCACTTCCATCCCATCCGTTATATTGTCTGGGGGGTTTATTATGATCTTATCTTCCTCTGTGACACCTTTTTCAATCTCCATTTTTTCTGTATCGACTGCACCGATTGTTACATCAGTTTTTTTAGCTTTACCATCTTTTACAAGATAAACATAATTATCATCATCTTCTTGAATAACGCTATCTATAGGCAATGTCTGTGCTTCTTTATCACTGATAATTATCTCTATTAACATTTTAAAACCTGGCTTCAATTCTACTGCTTCATCAAGGGTCACTTCTAACGGATAATCAACACTTGTCTCCTCTTCACCAGGAGATTGTGCTTCTTCTTCAGGTAAATCTCCAATATAACTAATTTCCCCTGACCAAGTTTCATCAGGAACGGCATCTGAAGTAAGTTCCACTTTTTGTTCTGTTTCAACATTCAGCGTATCATATTCTGAAACAGTACCTTCTACAAATGTGTCTTTTAGTGACCCGATACGAATAATCGCTTCTTCGCTACCTTCCCCTTGTGCTCCCGCTTTTTCATTAACATCTAATACTGTCCCATCAACATCGGCTTTAATCCTTAATGCATCTATTTCATTTTCAATTGATTCCTTCTGCAACAATGCTTGATCCAACTCATTTTCTGCCTGGTGTTGCTGTTCCTTTATTTGATCATGCTCTTCTTCTAACATTTCGTTATCAGGGTCTTTATCCATATCCTCATCGATACTTTTATGATCTTTTTTCGCCTGTTCTAATTTACTATCTGCATTATTAATGTCTAATTGATTTTGTTTTTTATCCAAGTCTAACTGTTTGTTTTCATAAACTAGTAAATTATCCCCCTTTTCTACTGCATCACCCGCTTTTACTTCAATTTCATCAATTTCCCCTTTATCTGCCTGATAATATACATATTGCTCATCATTCATTTTCAACACGCCTGGTGTCATAATCGTTTCCTGCATTGATGCTTCCTTTAAAGAAGCAGTTTTTACAGCAACCTTTGTTGACGTCTCACTTTTCCATATATTTAGACCAATTAATACAAGTATAATTACAATAACTCCAGTAATAATCCACTTCTTTTTCATAAACTAAACTCCTACCATTGACGCAGCACCAGACGTCAGCATTGTAAATCCTGTCATGATCACAAAGATGCCAAGCACTATTCCCCATGACAGTCCTTTGGAAAACTTAGCAATAACTTGTAAACCTAATGCCGTAATAATAATGTCCCAAATGGTAAATACTTCGATATTATTTAGCAGTCCACCAAGTGCTCCTTCTGCTCCTACAATGGAGTTGACACTTGTAAATAAAGTATCCGTATCTGAGGCTCCACCTACAAGCATAATTGCCAGACCATTTACAAGCATACTGATCGTACTGATAACAAAAATATATGTATTCATTGAAAACAATTGCTTAAAAGTAACGTCACGATGTGCTATTTTTGCAACGGCAAAATAAATAGCGGAAGAAACTAATACGGAAAAAACCGGCGTAAACACCCCTATAATAACAACTGTAGCATTTGCAATAGTCGTCATAATCATTAATTCATTTTCATCCATCACATCCATACCGGGCTGTTGTGTATAATCAATACCTTGTGTCATCATAAACATACCCAAGGCTGTAAACAGTGTAACAATTATCATTGCCACGAGGATTTTCGGATTACTTTTAATTCTTTTAAATTGCATAACTGGATTCATAATCATACCAAAGATAGAAGGTTTTTCTATCACTGGTTCTTCATTCATATTTGTTTCATTTGTCATAGTAGACTCCCCTTTTCGTCAATTAATTGTTTTCATATCATTTGCCCATTTTTTCATTTGTTTCTTAGTTAAATCAGGATCAATTAGCATTATACTGTATTGATAATCTCCTTCACTCCAACTAATAGATCGAAAGTTTATTGCATCAGTAATGGCTGCCTCCTTTCCCCGAATGGTATCATTCTCTATCGCTTCATCTAAATTTCCATCCGTTTCCAACGTATCATCATCTGTCGATTTTATTACAGTAAAAGTAAATAACGGATTACCTACCTCCTTGTATTCAAATGTTAATTCTTGATAGTTCCCTTCTACTTCCATTTCAGTAAAGTTGATGCTGTCTAATTCAAATACATCATTATCTACAAAATAGAGCACATCCGGTCCGAATTTATCCGGTACTTCTTCTAAGTTGATTTCTTTATCAATCATATCTTCATTTAGCTCATCAAGATTTGTCATTTCAACATCTTCAGGCAAATCGAGATCGAATACAGAAGAATGGTGAGTTGCATTAAAATCAATACTTTCATAATACGCTTCATTCCGCATGTTCCCACTGTTAGAAATCATTTTAAGCACTAACCAATGCTCTTTATCCACCCATAGCTCCTGATCGCCAAATAATGATTTTTCGCCATCACGTTTAGTTAACTTCAAATGTACAGCAGGACGGCCAGCAATATCTTCTTCACCAATATTTTGAGTGTCATGGGTATCCTTTACAGCATCAAGCACCATATCTAATTGTTTTCGTGGGTCCATATATAATTCCTGTAAAGCTTCATCTTCACTGTAATAAGCCTTCTGCTCACTTTCTTCATAAATAAGAACATTTTCATCACTGGTCACAACATCAATCAATCCATCAGGTGTATTCATTTCCACTCTCGACATTGTGCCATCACGCCATTCCTTCATCGAAACATCATCTAATTCCTCTAAGCCTTCAAAGCTTGCAGACAATTCACCATAATAAGTTAAGTCTTCATCTGTATCTAATGCTTTTGTTATGACATTTTCCGGACTGAATACTTGCTTGGAGCAACCAGTCATTAAAACAATACAAATTAAGGTAAAAGTAAAAAATAATTTAGGATAGATGGCCATCCTGTTCCCTCCTTTTCGGAATCCGACATATAAAACATGCACCTTGTCTTTCTTTTGATAAAACTGTAACATCACCATCATGCTTTTCGATTATTTGTTGCGTAATGGATAAGCCTAGTCCTGTCCCTTGCTTCCCGTCTTGTTTATTTCTTGCCTGATCCATTTGATAGAGTGGTTGAAATAATTGCTGTTTTGCCTCTTCATGAATTCCTTCTCCCTCATTTTGAACGATAAGATAAGCATTATTTTCAACATCAAAAGTATATTGGGACATAACATAATCAAATAGCCAATTATATGGTATCGATTTCGTCCCCACTGCAAGCAGTTTTATTTCTCCGTGAACAGGTGTATGAGTAATTGCATTGCTCATCAAATTATCACAAACACGAATCATTTGTTTAGGATTAACGTTATATTCCCCCGGCGCATGGCTATACGTCAGTAGTCGTATGCTTTTTTGATCACAAAGAGCTGTATAATCAGACAACAGCATATCAAAAAACTCCTCACCATCCACCGTCACAACTTCCATGTTATAATCACTTGATTGGAGTAAGGAATAAGTCATTAAATCATCCAACATTTGCTTAATAAAGTCAGTTTTTTCACTAATAGTACGTTGATAAGACTCCCGTTTTTCCTCTTGCAATACTTCCGGTTCCTCTAAAGCCTCTGCATAAGCCTTAATGGATGTAAGCGGGGTTTTTAAATCATGTGATATTGCCGCTACCATAAACTCTTTTTCTTGTTGTTCCTTTTTAATCGCATCCTGTGCACTTACAACTTGTTTACGCATACTGTAGAAGTGACTCTTCAGATCTCCAATTTCGTCCTTTTCTACAGGAGTCTCTGGCCTCATATCCCCGCTCGCAAAAGCTGTGATTTCATTCATGAGTCTATATAAACGCTTTGTTACGCGCTTGTGGACAAAATAAATAACTATGGCATATACGAGAATAAATGATGCCAAAAATAATCCAATGACTATCCAGCTTCGTTTTACAATTGTATCGACCAAAGCCTCTCTCCCAATTTCGATGTTAAAAACGCCGACTAACTGCTGATCATCAAATACCGGCTCTTTATATGTATATGCTTGCAATCCTTCTTGCACTTCATATAAATCTTTATACAGTTGTTCCTGATTCATTACACCTTCAAAGTCTAGGTCCGGGTTAGAATGATAAAGCTTCACACCGTCTTTATTATAAAGTTCGATTGCCATATCATCCGTCGCCAGTTCATCAAGCTGTTTTTTATCATCAGCAGATTCATACCATTTAGGATCATCTAGCATCACAGTCATTTGTTGTATATCAGCATATGCGTCATAATACTCTTCCACTTGTTGATCTGATTGATAAGCAGAAACGGATGAATATAAAACGTATAATGAAATTAGCGGAAGTACCATGACAATAAAATAAGAAATAAGTAACCAAGTTTTTATCTTCACAATACTTCACCAATAAAACGATATCCTTTTCCCCACACGGTCTGAATATATATTGGCTTTTTAACAGCATCTCCTATTTTTTTACGCAATGCTTTTACATGAACTGTTATCGTATGTAAACCTTCATCATCCACTTGATGCCAAACATGTTCAAATAATTCCATTTTTGTGAATACTCTTTCTGGATTTTGTGCAAGAACTTTTAATAAATCAAATTCCTTCGCCGTTAATATACAAACATCACCATTAACTTCAACCTTTTGCTTTTCCCAAGAAATCACCAATCCCCCTTGGTATGTGGTCACTTGTTCATCCATTAACGAAAGATTCCCTTGATATCGCTGCCACCGTCTTAAGTGAGATTGTATACGAGCTTTCAATTCATCCAGGCTGAATGGTTTGGCTACATAATCATCTGCCCCAAGTCCAAGCCCTTCAATTTTGACAGCCTCTTCTTGTCTTGCACTAATAATGATCATAGGAATATTACTTTTCCACCGGATATTACGACAAAGTTTTAAGCCGTCCATTTCCGGAAGCATTAAATCGACTAATACAAGATCATAAGCATCCGCTTGAAAGTCTTCCCAACCTTCTAGTCCGGTAGTTGCCCATGTTACGAAATAACCTTCACGTACCAGCATATCTCGAACAACAGTTGCAATTTCTGGATCATCTTCGACTAATAAAAGACGTGATTGTTTTTGCATCGTGCCTTCCCCCTGTTGCTATTAGCATATCATATGAAGCAAATATATCATTTTCATTTTACAATTACTTTATTATTGAATAAATTTGATTCAATAATTTAAAGTTGTCCATTCGAATAAACATAAAAAATGAATCCAGTTGTTCGCTATAGTATAATGAAGGGAAATGAATGAAAACAAAGGGGATGTTTATGTGGAATCAATGAAGTTATTCAAATATTCAAGGACATCGACACTCATTTTCTTAAAAAAATCAGATGAAACCATTTGGGATATTCAGCCGGAGAACTTTCCAAATACAATCCGTTGGAATGCTGGACATGTCTATGCAGAAGCGGAAAAGTTCATGCATGATGCGGCAAATGATTATGAAGTAACACGTCCGCGCTGGATGGATTTATTCCTCGATGGCACACGTCCATCTGAATGGGAAGGAGATATCCCAACCAAAGACGAAATCATTCACGCCTTGGAAGAACAAACAACCCGTCTAGAAACATTTTTCAAAGACCGGATGGATCAACCTGCAGATGATGTACGTGATTTACATGGTACATTGCTTGATACACCCGATGGTGCTCTGCAATTTTTATTATTCCATGAAGGACTTCATCTTGGAGCCATGAAATCACTCGTTCTTGCAGCAAAATAAAGATACACTTCACGCATTGGTTAAGTAGTTTTGCTTTGTTGTAAAAACATTAAATTGTTTGCTAAGCAAAACTACTTTTTTCATATGGAAATGTAAAATTATAAAAGTTAAAAAAACCGCATCTCTATAAAAGAGTGCGGAAGATATCACATCGTAAAATTGACAACATATTTATGCATTTCCGAATGATAATAAGCAACAGAAAATTCAATCAATTGATCATCTAAATCAAACGTATAACGCATCCGTTGTAGTAAAGCCTGCTCTTTTTTCAAATGCAACGCTGTAAGAATATCCTGATTAGGAGTTGCAACACCAAATTCATCTTTAAAATGACTAAATTTGAATCCTTGTTGATACATGAGACTATATAATGATGATTGTACCTCATTTTTATCTTCGGGAAGATTGACATTCCTAGGGAGATAATGACTGAAGTGAATATATGGATCTCCATTCAGCGTATATAAGCGCTTCACACAATAGCATTCTTCACCAAACGTTTGTAGTATTGGATATTCTTTTGTACTTACAACAGATACATCTAAATACTGCTTACGAAGGTCATGCCCCTGATCAAGCAAATACTCCGAAAAGCGCTGCCCCTTGGATAAACGTGAAACAGCATTATTATCCAGTACCGTAGTACCTACACCGCTCCTTTTTTCCACATAACCTTGCAGTGCCAACTCCTCTACTGCCCTTCTTATGGTTATCTTACTTACCCCGAACTCGTCCTTCAATTCGAGTTCAGAAGGAATTAATGTATGAATTGGGTACTCCTCATTAATAATCCGTTTTTTCAAAATTTCTTGTACCTGTATATATAAAGGACCGTTTGTCAGCATTAGTTTCAATTGCCATCTACCTTTCTATTTGCACATACCCACCGTCAACTAGCTTCCACACATCTGGTTCGTTGAAAATCGGTGAGTCCCCGTAGGTCGTATGTGCCAGAGCTCCTGCAGCAGATGCAAAAGCAATCCAATCATTTCTTTCGAGGCCGTTTAGCCACCCGTGTAAAAGACCACTACAGAATCCGTCTCCCGCACCAATTCTCTCTAATATATTATATACAAAATTATTTGAATATGCAAAAGTACCATCATATAGAAATCCCCGGTGTGCTTGTTGCCCATCTTCTATTTCACGATGCATTCCGGCAATTACTTCAATATGAAATCTTTTTGCAATTCTAGGCAAAACATCTTCCAATTGTCCTTGCCTTGTTTGCTCTTCTGTTTGTTCACCTAATAATTCAATAGCGTCTTTTTCTGTCATGAAACAAATATCAGTTTTGACTAGCATTTGTTCATAAAAGTGACGTGCAGACGCTTCATTTCCTTCCCATAATTTCGGACGGTAATTGCAATCAAATACTACTTTCACTCCGCGAAGTTTTGCTTCATCAGCAATCGCAAACGCGAGTGCACGTGTTTTTTCTGATACAGCGAGCATAATCCCACATATATGGATTAAACTCGTATCATCGAAAATGAGATCTAAATTATATTGTGAAAGTTCTGATTGACAAAAGCTGCTCTCTGAACGGTTGGAATAAACAACGTTAGATGGGCGAATACTGAAGCCGTGTTCTAAAATATAATGACCTATATACTCCCCTGACCAAATCATTGCTTCCGTTTCTATGCCGCGTGCTCGTATAGATTTCAACGCAGCTTTTCCTACTGCATTATTTGGCAATGCACTGACAAGCGCTGTTTTATGCCCTAAGCCTGATAAACCACTCAGTACATTCAAACCTGTTCCCGAATATGAAACTTGCAAATCATCAGTTTGTTCCAGCAGGCGATGATCCGGTACTTCCAACTTCATCATTACTTCTCCAAGTGCAACCAGTTTAGCCATGCCTATCTACCGCCTTTTTCATCATATTATAGAGTTTATCTACATCTCTTACACGTGTCTTACCACTATCTTTATCTATGATTGATGAATAAACATGCGGAATAATTTGCTTCACCCCTGCCTGCAGAGCAATGGAAATGATTTCTTCAAAATTATCGAGATGAATACCACCTGTCGGCTCTAAAATAAAATCCTCTTCTGCACAAGCCTGTGCTACTGCCTTATATTGTTCTTTTGTCTCCAACCCTTTCATCGGGAAAAACTTTACGGCATTTCCCCCCATTTCTTTAATCAATGTAATAGCAGATTTAATCGGCACATTAATGCCTGGACCAGTTGATGAAACTACACCTGTAGCAATATTGACTGTTCCAAGTGTGCCTGAGGGTTTAACAAGACTATTAATATAGGTATTGGGATGTTTGTTTCCACCTCTGGTAAGACCTACAGCTGGAAAGACTTGATTAATATGGGATACTTCGACTTCCTTGCTTATATTAGCAACCATTTCCCACTGTCCTGGATCCCCTGCTCCAAGTCCCAGCGATACAGCACCATGCACTGCTTTGTTATAAACAGCAATTTTTTCTTTTGCTTCTGCAACTGTAGCAAAATTGGAAGACAACACACCTATAAGTACGTGACCTTCCGTTGCTTCATATATTTCCCGCATATTTTCTTCATCATTAGCTAGGACGTTTAAGCAGATTCTATCATGATAAAAATTTGGTGCCAATCGTATCCCTCCTTATGCTTCATTCTTACTGCTGCCTCGTAAACTTTCTTCTATTTTCTCTGCAATCACATGCATCTCAGCTTCGGATACGCTTCTCGGATCTATATCGAAATAACCTTGATCCGCTTCATAATCACGAGTATATATTGCCGGATTCCCTGTGCGTAATTTTTTTACAACCGTACTCGCACTAACATTAGTAATATTAGCATCAATATGTATTCTACCCCGATAAATCTCTCTGCCGGCTGAATCGGGCTGTTCCGACACTTTAATTCCCTGAATCTTTTCCAACCTATTAAGCGTATCTAATAATTGTAGCTGTACCTTTTTAGTCATGCTATTATCCGGATATTCCTCAACCGCACGAACAAGTCCTAAAACAGCCTCTTTCCCTACTTTCATCGCTCGGCCAATTCCAAACTGGTGTGCTCGAACGGCGGTTATCAAATCCTTTTTTCCAGCAATAATACCGGAAGTTGGACCATTTAATGCCTTTGCACCGCTAATAATAACTATATCTGCTAAATTAGTATATCGCTGCCACTGACTCTCCGCAGCAGCGTCCACTACAAGCGGAATATTCAACTCGTTAGCCAAGGCACTAATGGCTTCCAGTGAAGGCATCCCTTTTTGGACGGCGTGATGCGACTGTACGTAAAGCAGACAGGCAGTTTGCGATGTAACTGTACTTTTTATTTGTTCTATCGTACAACCATTGGCATAGCCTGCTTCTTTTACAATTCCACCACCTGTTTCGACCATCAGCCCAATTGGTGCGCCATAATCGACTTGATGTCCTTTCATCAACACAACTTCTCGTTTCGGAAATATTTCTTTATCATACACATTGCGGTAGGAAACCTGGTTATCTTTGGTTATTAAGCCAGCTACAGATAGTGCAATCCCGCTGGATGCCGAATTTGTCACCATGACTGACTCCGTTTGCAAATATGCCGCAATTTGTGCACCTGCCTGTTCATGCAATTCTTCCATGATATAAAAATGAGCCGCTCCTTCTTTCATAGCCAATATAACCGGATCGCTCATGACTGAAACACCTAGAATACTCATTTTACCACTGGCATTAATCACTTCGGATAACTTCATTTGTACGACACTCCATATACTCCCCATTAATCATCACTGCGTGTGGGGTTATGATCTTATTTGTTTGTTTCACATGACCGAAAGAGTCTTGTAATTCAACATTCTTATCATCAATCGTAAAAAATGTTAAATCAGCGGCTTTACCTTTTTCCAATCGGCCTAAGTTTGATTTTCCTATCATTTGAGCAGGTGTTTCTGTTACAGCTTGAATAACTTTTTCCAAAGAATGTCCAATCGCAAGGAATTTCGTCATTGTTTCGGCTAAATTATACACTGGCCCTTCCAATTGATTTAGTTCATAGATATCCGTACTTATACTATGAAAAGGAATACCTTTTTTCTTTGCTGCTTCTGCAATTAAAAACGAAAAACTAGAAGTTCCATGACCAACATCGAAATATACCCCTTTTCCCAACGCTTCTTGAACAGCCTGAGCGACAGTACTTTTATTTGTTAAAATATTATTATTTGCTTTTTCATGAAAGCAGTGGGTAACAATATCGCCTTTTTCCAATAAATGAAACACACTATCCAATTGCGGCGGTGCACTGCCAACATGCACCATAACCGGTAAACCTGTATCCTGAGATATTTTTTTTGCTTCTACAAGTGGCTTGGTTCCATTTTCTCCAACAACACTTGCACTCATCCGCGCCTTCATACCGACGACCATTTCCGGAAAAGTAGCTTGAGCTTCTTTAAACAAATCAGCATCAATTAAGGACATATCCGTTAATTCATCACGGCGACTGAGCCCAACTTTTGATATGTTTAAAAAGTTAAAGACACGAGTTACGCACTCCATTTTCATCTGATGAAATAATTTTAGATCATCAGCACCAATACTTCCGGCATCTACCACCGTTGTAACTCCTGTTTTATATCCAATTTCATCAGGTTTCGCACAATATGGTTTGTACTTCGGAAAAGCATGTGTATGTACATCAATCCAACCTGGAGAAACAAACATATTATCAGGTACATTAATTATTTTTCCTTTACCATTATATGCTTTTGTTACAGTTTCAATTTCACCATCATCGATGACAATATCTTTGCGATTTCCGTCGATGAATTGTACATTCTTAATAATTTGCTTCATACACATCTCCTCCCTTCACGTTTTTATTTAATTTAAGTTCATCCCTCTCTCAACTCATACTTCTCAAATGTTTTAGAAACACCCCACATGATAATATAAGCTGCTGTACTTCCTCCAAAAAAGAACAAGATTGCCGGTACTGTCATTAAAAGTACATAAATTCCGACACCTAATAATCCTAATAAAAATATACTTAATAACGGATGAATGATTCCAATAATCAAAGGCCATTTCAAATATTCTGTCAAACTTAGGTTAAAGTGGACATATATTGGGAAAAAATAAGTGAGTAAAATTCCATACATACATAAAATAAATAAGACACCGAAGCCGACAATGGTATACATCATACTTTCTTGCACTTGTAAAATACGGAATTCGACCACTAATAGATATCCTACTCCGCCCAAGATAAGTCCAAGTATATTAGTTTGGAAAAACGAAGCTTTGTACTGCTGCCAGAAAGTTTTTGTGATTGGTATATCCACTTCTCCATGCAACCATTTACGAGCAATTGCAAACATTGCAGTTGTTGCTGGCATAAATCCAAATATACCTAAACCAATTATTGTAAAAGCTATCCAAAGAAGATTCAGATAGGCTAAACGAGTAAGCCAAACACTAAACCTATAAGATCCCATTGCAAAACTGTCCATCTTGTCCACTCCTCCCTTCATGTTGCTAGATTATTCCTTCACTGAGCCTATTAGTACCCCTTTCACAAAAAATCTTTGTAAAAATGGATATATAATCAACAGTGGCAATGCTGAAACAATAATCACCGCATATTTAACGAGCGCAGCTGTTTTAACTTGTTCTGAGAAAGACTGCGCCGCTCCAGCTATAGATGATGCACTGTCAGCACTTACTTCATTAAGAATTAAAATTTGCCTCAATATAAGCTGCAACGGAAATAAATCCTCATCACTTAAATAAATTAATGCTTGGAAATATTGATTCCATAATGCAACTGCATGAAACAGTGCCATCACAGCAATAATCGGCATAGATAATGGTAAAACAACTTTAATAAACAATCGAAAGTCACTCGCACCATCTATTTTGGATGCTTCTACCAACTGATCCGGAATAGTCTGGTGAAAGAACGTTCGTGCCACAAGAATTGCCCAAGCTCCAATAACACCCGGTACAACAATTGCCCACATCGTATTTGTCATATGTAGTGATTTGACAACAAGATATGTCGGAACAAGACCTCCGTTAAAAAGCATCGTAAATAAAATAACCCATAAGAAAAACTTTTTTGCCATCAACTCCTTGCGTGATAATGCATACGCACAAGGTAAAAGTAAGAATAAATGAATAGCAGTACCTACAATGGTATAGATAATTGTATTTTTATATCCTACCCAAATTGCTTCGTTTTGAAATACTCTTCTGAAACCATCAAAAGTGACATCCACAGGCCACAGCCACATTTTCCCAGTGTCAACAGCTTGAGGATCACTTATGGAAGCACTGATAACGAAGATTAGTGGATATATGATAATCAGCGTAATAATCAGTACAAATGTGTTATTGATGCGTTCAAAATTTTTATCTGATAGACTGAACTTCCGCATCTATTTTCCTCCTTACCATAAACTGTTTTCACTTACTTTCCTTGCAATCTGATTGACTGCAATTAAAAGAACTATATTGACAATCGATTCAAATAATCCAATTGCAGCAGCATAACTATATCTACCTTCAAGAATACCTGTTTCATATACAAATGTCTGAATAATATCGGACGTTTCAGAGTTCAAGTTATTCTGCATTAAAAGTACTTTTTCAAAACCGATCTGCATAAATTGTCCCATATTTAAAATAAATAAGATGACAATTGTCGGTGTAATACTAGGAACATTAATATGCAATATTCTTTGCATTCTGGATGCTCCATCTACTTTAGCAGCCTCGTGCAATTCGGGATTCACTCCAGCAAGAGCAGCCAAGTAAATAATTGTATTCCAACCAAGTGTTTCCCATTGACCTGACCAAACAAAGTTATGTCTAAACCAATCAGGGCTTGTTAAAAATGGAACAGAGTCCTTTCCGAATAAATCCAGAACATGATTAACAAGTCCAGTTTTCGGGTCGAGAAATGCAACCATCATACCAACGACAACAACAACGGAAATAAAGTGTGGTGCATATGTTAACGTCTGCGTCCACTTTTTAAACCAACCATTTCTTAATTCATTCAATGACAAAGCAAAAACAATTGGTAGCGGAAATAAAACAAGCATGTATGCATT
>DATGUH010000016.1:0-9154 GCA_035301445.1 Pseudogracilibacillus sp.
AACACATCGTGGATCACAAAAACGTTTTAAAAGAACTGCATCAGGTGGTCTAAAACGTTCACAAGGTTATACAAGTCACTTATTTGCAAACAAATCACAGAAACAAAAACGTAAACTACGTAAATCTGCAATGGTTTCTAAAAGTGATATGAACCGTATTGATCAAATGTTACCACGTTAATAAAAATACAAATGATACAGATATTTAGGAGGTAATCATCATGCCACGAGTAAAAGGTGGAACAGTTACGCGCGCTCGTCGTAAACGCGTATTAAAATTAGCAAAAGGTTATTATGATGGTAAGAAACGTCTTTTTAAAACAGCGAAACAGCAAGTTATCAAGTCTGGACAGTTTGCATACCGCGATCGTCGTCAAAGAAAACGTGATTTTCGCAAATTGTGGATTACACGGATTAATGCTGCAGCTCGTCTGAATGATTTATCTTACAGCAAAATGATGCACGGCTTGAAAGTAGCTGGAATCGATATTAATCGTAAGATGTTAGCTGATCTTGCAGTAAATGATGCAGAGGCATTTGCATCTCTTGCTGATCAAGCAAAAGCTGCTCTAAAATAATGACAAAGACCAAGTCTCTTTAAAAGAGGTTTGGTTTTTTTATATCATTTTTGATAATTTTATTGGTGGTAAAAGCCCTTACAATAGTGATACAATAAAAAAGATAGGGGGAATGCTGATTGAGGTGGGACGATTTATTTGAAAGGCAACGAGAACTTGATGCCTATATTCTTGAGCAACAATCGTTAGAAGGACAAGATGTTTTAGAAGAAAAGATTCTTGCGTTACTTGTAGAGCTTGGTGAATTAGCCAATGAAACGAGATGCTTTAAATTTTGGAGTCAAAAAGCGTCATCTGATAAAGCAGTAATACTAGAAGAATATGTTGACAGTATTCATTTTCTGCTTTCTATCGGACTAGAGAAAGGATATACTTTTTCTCAAATAACTTTAGAACCAGAAGATATTGGTGAAACTGCCGCCTTTACGCAAGTATTTTCTAGCTGTACAGCCTTTTATCAAGAACAGACTGAAAGTAATTATTATCACTTGTTCAAGCAATTATTACAGCTAGCCAATGTACTAGGTTTTTCGGAAAAGGATATAATCCAAGCATATCATAAGAAAAATGAAGTAAACTATGAAAGGCAAGATTCTGGATATTAAAAGGAGAGAATACATATGGTGAAAATGGATGAAACATTAACAATGTTTAAAGAATTGACAGATGCGAAGGCTATCTCAGGACATGAAAAAGAAGCACGTGATGTAATGGAGAAATATCTTTCTTCTTATGCAGATGAAGTGTATACAGATCACTTAGGCAGTTTAATTGGAAAGAAAACAGGAACAGAAAACGGCCCCAAAGTAATGGTAGCTGGACACTTGGATGAAGTAGGCTTTATGATTACACGTATCGATAAGGATGGCTTTTTATACTTCCAAACAATAGGTGGCTGGTGGAGTCAAGTGATGTTGGCACAGCGCGTTACCATTATGACTAAAAAAGGAGATGTTACAGGCGTTATAGGATCTAAACCTCCTCATATTTTATCTGCAGAAGCTAGAAAGAAACCAGTTGAGATAAAAGATATGTTTATTGATATTGGAGCAAGTAGTAAAGAAGAAGCAGAAGAATTTGGTGTACAACCTGGAGATTCTGCTGTACCGTATTTTGAATTTACACCACTTAAAAACGAAAAAATGTTACTTGCAAAAGCATGGGATAATCGTATTGGTTGTGCAATTGCCATTGAAGTGTTGAAACAGTTAAAAGGTGAACAACATCCAAATACTGTTTACGGTGTAGGTACGATTCAAGAAGAAGTTGGATTAAGAGGGGCAAAAACTTCAGCTCATATGATTGAACCTGACCTAGCTTTTGGTGTGGACGTTGGTATTGCAGGAGATATGCCGGGTGTATCTGATAAAGATGCGGATAGTAAACTAGGAGAAGGGCCACAGTTGGTCTTATATGATGCATCTATGATTTCGCATAAAGGTGTACGAGATTTTGTTGTTGAAACAGCAAAATCCAATGATATTCCATATCAATATGCTACGATGGCAGGTGGAGGAACTGATTCAGGCTCTATCCATCTAACCGCAAATGGTGTGCCTTCTATGTCGATTACGGTCGCTACTAGATATATCCATTCACATGCAGCCATACTACATCGTGATGATTTTGAAAATGCAGTTAAGCTTATTGTGGAAGTGATTAAAAAGTTGAACAATGAAAAAATGGCGGATATTCGTCTTGCTTAACTGACACATGATTATACTGCCTGTCCTTTAATGTTTAGGGCAGGCAGTTTTGTTTGGAAATTAATATAGATATAATAATCACTCGAATTTTTATTATGAAAGTGTTAAACAATTTATGGTTGGAGTGGTATAATAGAAATTCGAGGTGGTCGAGGTGTCAAAGGTTTTAAAAAGAACTATTATTGTTTTTATCATTTGTTTTACGATACTTTTACTTACAGGAATAGCGTTTTACTTTTATAATACACTTCAACAAACAGCAAAAAATGAAACATTTCATCTATCTGAAATAGAAACTGCAGAAAACTTTACAGAAATGATTGAAAAAGCTGATGTCATTGTAATCGGTCAATATGAGGGCTTGAACTCTACTGTAAATTTAATCAGAGAAGATGAGGATGAAACAAAAGAATCAACAGAAGAGTATTTAGGTGGAAAAATATATAATTTCCATATAGATAAGACACTAAAAGGAAAGGTTGAAGAAGATTCCATTCTTTTAGCACATCGTTATAGTAAAAAGTTTGCGATTGACGAGATTCTAGGACATGAAGATAAAGAAGTGGAGGAAGCGGATCCGACCTACATTAAACCTTCTATGGGAAAAACGTATGTCGCATTTCTAAAAAACCCTGAGGTAGAAGATTTTTATGAGCAATCTGTGGAGCCTTATTTGATTAAAGTGGATGATAATGAGCAAGTGGAAGTGAAAAGTAATATAGAAGACGATTTAAATTTTGATGATACTATTGAAGGAAAGTCATTAGATGAGCTAAAAGAGGAAATAAAAGAAACATTACAATAGAGACGTTAGACAAACTTTAGATAATAAAAATGAACATAACCGGAAGACTTTGGATGCAAAGGTTCCAATATGTTCATTTTTATGTAAGCTTATTAAGTAGTAATGGTTATGTTGTATAATGACTCATAACATTACGTACATAATTTTGTGTTTCTTTAAATGGTGGGATGCCCCCATGTTTATTAACGTTTCCTGGACCAGCGTTATATGCAGCAAGAGCTAATTCAACATTTCCATTATAGTTTTTCAGCATATTACTTAAGTATTTGGTGCCACCATCAATGTTTTGCTTAGGGTCATAAGCGTTTTTAATGCCAAGTCCTTTTGCTGTTGCTGGCATTAATTGCATCAATCCTTGGGCACCTGCATAACTTTTGCTGTTTGGATTATAATTAGATTCCATTTTAATAACTGCATGTATAAGATTTTTATCCACACCGTATTTATTAGCAGCTGACTCAATGATGTCTTTAAAGTCAGTGTTGAAGGATTCTGTTACAGCACCGCTTTTTTTAATTTTGTTATCCATCTCCAAGTAGCTAGTGGAGTTGGAGTCAGTTACTTGCTGAGCAGATAATGAGTACGAATCCCACAACTGTCCAAATTTATTAGATGAAGTAGCAGAAGAAGCATACGAATTATTTGATATATCATTCTGATTCATCATGCTTGTTCCCAATTGCTTCATTAAAAGATTTCTAAAATCATCCGTACCACTATTTTGGTTAGATCTGGTAAGATTTTCGGAGCTATTCGTTATTAAAAAACTTTTGATATAATCATTGATTTTGACCATCGTGTTCACCTCACACTGGTATCCTACTCTATAATACGCTCGGATGCAGGTGAAAGCAAGTGAAATATACAATCAGATATGTTAAATATGTGAAAACAATCCTTCATTATTAAATCGATGTATTTGCAACGCCATTCTGTAATGTATCAACTAATTCTACTCTTTCTTCTTCGTCTGCCTGCTTCCAAATTAACTCAAATAAGAATCCTAGACCAGGTAACATCTTTTCTTCTCCGTCTTCTATGGCATCTGCAATCGTTGCTTCTAATTCATCATGGGAATTTTCTTTAATATTTTGTAATATAGTTTTACGAATATTTATATCCATTTTCAACACCTCAATTGATTTTTATGTTACTTTAGTTTGACCGATGTTTTTAAAAATATGTATGATAAACATATAGAAGAGATAGGAATGATAACTTTGATTACATCTATTCAAAATCAACAAGTGAAAGCATGGAAAAAACTAAAACAACGAAAATACCGTAAACAGACAGGTACTTTTATTGTCGAAGGTTTTCATCTGGTTGAAGAAGCATATAATAGCAATTGGAATATTGAAACAATATTAATTCAAGAAAACGTAGTCCACCCAGAGTGGGCTGATAAACTATCCATAACTACATTATCCGCAAACGTATTTAAGGAGATTGCTGAAACGAAAACACCACAAGGTATTGCAGCTGTTGTAAATGTAAAGGAATCAGTGATGCTGACAACAGGTACAACATTACTTTTAGATGCTGTACAAGATCCAGGTAATGTAGGAACAATGATTCGTACAGCAGATGCACTCGGTTTTTCACAAGTGGTCCTCGGAAAAGGATGCGCAGATTTATTTAATGAAAAAGTCGTTCGTGCTTCACAAGGATCCATCTTTCATTTACCGGTGATTGAAGCTGATTTAGAAAATATATTGTCCATTTTACAAAAAGAAAAATACATTATTTGGGCAAGTACTCTCGAGCAAGCGATTCCTTTAACGGAAGCAACGTTTACGCATCATACAGCTTTAATTGTTGGTAATGAAGGGGAAGGAGTCAGCAGGGAATTACTTGAACTGGCAGATAAAAAAGTAAAGATACCTATAGCAGGACAAGCTGAATCCTTTAATGTAGCTGTTGCAGCAGGAATTATGATGTATGCAATCTATAATAGTTAATAGTTGCATAAAAATAAGGCATTCGCTATAATTATCAACAGAATTACATATGAAATAAAGGCGTTGAAAGAGCTAAGTAACAATAAAAAAGAACAGTGCAAGGGAGAAAATGTCATAGACTGGAAACATTTTTTGCTGTTTAATTGTTATGATTCACTCATGGAGCCGACACTGATAAAAAGTGTACTGGATGACTAACATCCATTATCAAATGAAAAGTTGGATGCTTTTATGCATCAACAAGGGTGGTACCGCGATATTACAGCTTCGTCCCTTCTCTAGCGAGGGGAAGAGGCTTTTTATTTTGTTTAAAATACAAGATATAGGAGGCTTGGGTTTATGAAAGAACAATTAGAAAAACTGCAAAAAGAGGCTTTGGAACAAGTAGAGGCAGTAAATGATTTAAAAGTTTTACAAGACATACAAGTAGCCTTTGTAGGAAGGAAAGGATCGATCACAGAAGTACTTAGAGGCATGGGGAAACTATCCAAAGAAGAACGGCCGGTAATTGGAGAATTGGCAAATAAGGTACGAGGCAATATCGAATCGGCGGTGAAAGAGAAAAAAGAACAACTTGAGGCACTAGTACTTGAAGAACAGTTAAAAGAAGAAAAAATAGACGTTACTTTGCCTGGAAGACCAGTTGTTAATGGCGGAGAGCATGTTCTCAGTTCCATTATTGAAGAAATTGAAGATTTATTTATTGGACTTGGTTATGAAGTACGAGAAGGTCCTGAAGTGGAAACTGACTATTTTAATTTTGAAGCAATGAATTTGCCAAAAGGTCATCCGGCAAGAGATATGCAGGATACGTTTTATTTTACAGAAGAACTATTATTGAGAACACATACTTCACCAGTACAAGCTCGTACGATGAGAGCATTAGGCGGTGAGGGGCCAGTTCGGATGATTTGTCCAGGCAAAGTGTATCGCCGCGATAATGACGATGCTACCCATTCGCATCAATTTACACAAATCGAAGGATTGTATGTAGATAAAGATGTCCGAATGAGTGATTTAAAAGGGACTTTAGATACATTTGCGAAGGCAATCTTTGGTAAGGATCGGGAAATTCGTTTACGACCTAGCTTCTTCCCTTTCACTGAGCCATCTGTAGAAATGGATATATCCTGTAAAGTCTGTTCTGGATCTGGATGTTCTGTTTGCAAACAATCAGGTTGGATAGAGATTTTAGGAGCAGGAATGGTGCATCCCGATGTACTATCAATGGCTGGATATGACCCGAATGTATATAGTGGATTTGCATTTGGGATGGGGCCAGATCGTATTGCAATGCTTAAATATGGAATAGAAGATATTAGAAATTTTTATTTGGATGATATTCGCTTTTTACAGCAGTTTCATGAAGCATAAGGAGGAGGGATTCATTTGTTAGTATCACTGAATTGGTTAAAAAATTATGTAGATTATGGTGATCAGACACCAGAAGTCTTAGCTGAAAAAATAACGAAGTCCGGTATAGAAGTGGACGGTATTGAATATATTGTCTCTGAAAAAAGCACGAATGTAGTCGTTGGTTATGTACAAGAGTGTGAGCAACATCCGAATGCGGATAAGTTAAAGCTTTGCCAAGTAGATGTTGGTGAGTCAGAACCATTGCAAATTATTTGTGGTGCACCTAACGTTGCGCAAGGACAAAAAGTCGTTGTTGCAAAACCTGGTGGTGTGCTTCCTGGTAATTTTAAAATAAAAAAAGTAAAACTACGTGGTATTGAGTCTAACGGTATGATTTGTTCAATGAGTGAACTTGGGGTGGATGAGAAACATATACCTGAACAATTTAAAGAGGGTATTATTGAATTAAATTCAGAAGCTACAATTGGTGAAGGTGTAGATGAGCTATTAAATTTAAATGATGTTATTTTGGAATTTGACCTTACACCAAACAGATCAGATGCATTATCAATGATTGGAGTTGCTTATGAAGTAGCAGCTATTTTAGATATAGAAATGAATCTTCCACAACCTGTCGTTGATACAGCTAATGAAAGAGCAAATGAAGTAGTTCGTGTTTCTGTAGAAGACGAAAAAATCTGTCCATATTACGGTGCTTATGTCTTAACAGATATGACAGTCAAACCATCCCCTTTATGGATGCAACAATATTTACTTGCAGCAGGTATCCGACCAATAAATAATGTGGTTGATATTACGAATTATGTTTTGTTGGAATACGGACAACCATTACATGCATTTGATCGTGATTTGATAGAAACAGATGAAATTGTAGTACGTAAGGCAAAAAAAGAAGAAAAAATAGTAACGCTGGATAATCAAGAACGTACGATGAATGATGAACATTTACTTATTACGGATGGTACAAAAGGTATTGCCCTTGCTGGTGTAATGGGTGGTGCGGACACAGAAGTAAATGAGATTACTACAAATGTACTGCTTGAAACGGCTTATTTTGACCCCAAAACGGTGAGGAAAGCGGTTATGCACACAGGTCTTCGTAGTGAAGCAAGTACTCGTTTTGAAAAGGGAGTCGACCCTAATCGTGTAAAAGAAGCTGGACTTCGGGCTTGCGAATTGATGGCAGCATATGCAGATGCAAAAGTGTTCACAGGAGTTGCTGAAGCAGATTATTTAGATAAGCAAGAAAAGTCGATTGTAATTAATGCTAAAGATGTTAACAAACATTTGGGTACTAATATTACTATCAGTGAATTGGAATACATTTTAGCAAAATTGCGTTTTCCTTTTACAGTAGAAGGAGAGCTCTTTACAGTTTCAATTCCTACACGCCGTGGTGACATTCATATCTTTGAGGATATGTTGGAGGAAATTGCACGTATATATGGTTATGATTTATTACCTTACACACTGCCAGCAAATGCGTCAAAAGCTGGTGGATTAACAGAGTCTCAAAAGTTACAGCGAAAGATAAAACAGTTTTTTAAAGGGACTGGTTTTTCTGAAGCCATTACGTATGCTTTGGTGCATGAACGAGCAACTGGTAAGTTTATGAGTCCTGAACAAGAACAAGATTTAATACCAATTGCATTATCAATGCCAATGAGTGAAGATCACCAATACTTAAGACAAAGCCTTATTCCAGAGTTATTAAATCGACTCGCTTATAATACAGCTAGAAAACAAACTGATATTGCATTGTTTGAAACTGGTTCCGTCTTTTTAACGAAGGAAAAGCAATTAACTGAACAGCCACACGAACAACTTCGATTGACAGGAGCTGCCACAGGTAATTGGGTTAGTCATCCATGGCAAGGAGAAAATAAAGAAGTCGATTTCTTCGTTATAAAAGGAGTATTAGAGGAATTATTCCGCTATTTAAATAAACAAGTATCATTTGAGCAAGCTGTCCTTCCGGATATGCATCCTGGTCGTTGTGCTACGATAAATGTAGATGGCAACACAATCGGCTTTCTAGGCCAAGTACATCCATCTTATGCGAAATCCATTGATTTAAAGGCAACTTATATTTTCGATTTGAATCTGGAATATTTGCTTAAGGCTAGTTCTACAGAAATTGAGTATCAACAGATTGCTAAATATCCTTCTATTTTACGAGATATTGCATTTGTAATGGATGAAAGTGTACTTGCAGGAAATATTAAAGAAGAAATAAAAATGATTGGATCACCATTAGTTAAAAAAGTTGAAGTGTTTGATGTTTATACTGGGGATCATTTAGATAGTGGCAAGAAATCTGTTGCGTATAATATACATTATCAAGATAAAGAGAAAACATTAACAGATACAGAAGTTGATCAATCATTGGAAACAATTATATCAACCATAAATAATAAATATGGCACTTACGTACGTTCATAGAACTTTTAATAAAGCGGGTATTCATGATACCTCGCTTTTTTTTATAAAATTCAGAATGATATTTATGATAAAATTAGTTGTAGATGTTTAAAAATGGGTGGTGTGGTTAATGAAGATAATGATAGTGGAAGATGAAAAGCCAATTAGTCAAATTTTACAGGCCTATTTTAAAAAAGCAGGTTATGATATTATTCCTGTTTTTCGAGGCGATGAAGCAATACCCCATATCAAGAAACATAAACCTGATTTAGTTGTGTTAGATGTGATGCTTCCCGGAAGAAGTGG
>DATGUH010000017.1:0-11556 GCA_035301445.1 Pseudogracilibacillus sp.
AGTGCTTCTTCTTCCAACTGGATGCCTAATATACCTAGCAAGTCTTTTATAGCCGTTTGAAATGCTTCGATGACTAGCTTTTCGGTTTGATTTTCCTCTAAATATAAATTAGCATCTTTAGCCAGCTCAAACAATACAGTAATTGCATTGGCCGTATTAAAATCATCATCCATTTCCTGTTCAAACTTTTGTCTGATTGTTTCTATGGTTTTGAGCCACTTCTCTGCATTTAAACCTTCATTCGTTGATGTTTTTTTGCGGTGTTCAAGATTAAAATACGGTGTTCGAATCCGTTCTAAACTATTTTTGGCACTTTCTAATAAGGCATCTGTAAAGTTGATTGGATTTCGATAATGAACTGTCAACATAAAGAAGCGTAGCACCATAGGGTTATATTTTGCGATTAAATCTTTTGTTAAAATAAAATTTCCAAGAGATTTCGACATTTTTTCGTTATCAATATTCATATATCCATTATGCAACCAATAATTAGCGAAAGGCTGTTCATTTAAGGCTTCCGATTGAGCGATTTCGTTTTCATGGTGTGGAAAAGAAAGATCCTGACCGCCTGCATGAATATCTATTGTATCGCCTAATAATTCTTTTGCCATCGCTGAACATTCGATATGCCATCCTGGACGACCTTTACTCCAAGGAGAATCCCAAGCAATTTCACCTTCTTTGGCTTCTTTCCATAAGGCAAAGTCTAGTGGATCCTCTTTTTTCTCTCCAATTTTTATACGTGCACCAGAACGTAATTCATCAATTGATTGGTGGGATAACTTTCCGTATCCTTCAAAGTGGCGCGGTTTAAAATATACATCCCCATCGACTTGATAAGCATAACCTTTATCTATTAGTCCACTAATAAATTCAATAATTTCATCCATTGTTTCTGTAACGCGCGGATGATGCGTAGCTTTTTTAACACCAAGTGCTTGCACATCTTCTAAATAAGCATCGATAAAACGATTCGTAATCGACTGTACCGATTCACCAGTTTCTTTTGATTTATCGATAATTTTATCATCCACGTCGGTAAAATTAAGAACATAATCAACTTCATACCCTTTATACTCCAAATATCGTCTCACCGTATCAAATACAATGGCTGGCCTTGCATTTCCGATATGGATATAATTATAGACAGTTGGACCACATACATACATTTTTACCTGATTTTCTTTAATTGTTTTAAATACTTCTTTTTGTCTTGTTAATGTATTATAAACACTAATTGACATGCTTTTCATCCTTTCCTGAATGACCATACGCCTTTTTTAAATCGTCAATTTCGTCTTCTAATCGCTTAATGCGATCAAGTATTGGATCGGGCAAAACGTTATGATCAAGTTTTTGACTCACTTTTTTACCGTTTTGCTTTACAATCCTTCCTGGAATACCCACTACAGTGGAGTTTGCTGGAACGTCTTTTAATACAACAGATCCGCCTCCGACTTTAGAATTCTTTGCTATCGTAATGTCACCGAGTACCTTTGCACCAGTAGCTATAAGTACATTATCCTCAATAGTTGGGTGACGTTTCCCTTTCTCATGTCCTGTCCCCCCAAGGGTTACACCTTGGTAAATTGTCACGTTATCACCAATTTCACACGTTTCACCTATAACGACTCCCATACCATGGTCGATAAAAAAACGTCTGCCTATTTTAGCACCGGGATGAATTTCAATGCCCGTTAAAAACCGGCTAATCTGTGAAATGACTCTGGCGATAAAACGTAAATTCCACTGATAACATTTATGAGCAATTCGGTGTGCCCAGACGGCATGTAAACCCGAATAAGTTAAGAATACTTCAAAATAGGTACGTGCAGCAGGGTCCTGGTCAAAAACGACATCCATATCTTGTTTCATTCGCTTAAACATGGCAACAACCCCCTATTCCCTCAAATTAAAAAGCATCCCTGTGTAAATTATTTTTACACAGAGACGCTTGAAAGATTCTATTTGCGCGGTTCCACTCTGTTTAGAGACAACTTAGAGATGTCTCTCCACTTTTTTTATAACGCTAAAATGGCGCTGTTATATTTCCATAACAGAACTCTGAGGCGCATATTCAAAAGCAGTTGGTATATCACTTTCAGCAGGTTGTGATATTCTCTTTCTTACAATAAGGTGCTTTTTACTTTTCCTCATCATCGTTTCTAATATTTGTCATTGTAATGTTACTATATTATATTTATTCATAAATGTGAAGCTTTAAGCGTCCAGATCTTTAAGCACTTGATCCAAACGTGTCAAGACTGTTTCCTTACCTAATAATTCGATTGCCTTCTGTAATTCAGGACCATGCATTTGACCTGTTGTTGCAACACGAATTGGCATGAATAACTTTTTACCGCGATGCTTCGTTTCTTTTTGAGTCGCTTTAATTTGAGCCTTGATTTCCTCTGCAGTAAAGTCATCTAAATGAATGAGTTTATCAGCCAATACTTGAAGAACTTCAACTACTTGTTCGCCGCTTAGCACTTCTTTTGCCGCTTCGTTATATATAATTTCCTTTTTGAAAAATAGGTCTGTTAACTCAACAATTTCTGCCCCGTAATGCAATTGTTCTTGATACAATTGAATAATTTCTTTTACCCAAGAAAGTCTTGCTTCATTCGCATCTTCTGCTACTCTACCAGCTGCAATTAAATGAGGTAAAGCGAGTTCAATAACTTTTTCAGGAGGGGCTTTTTTAATATACTCTCCATTCATCCATTGCAATTTCTTCTGATCAAAAACAGCTGCAGATGTTGATAAACGTTCAGGATCGAATATATCTATCAATGTTTCTTTATCAAAGATTTCTTCTTCACCAACTGGTGACCATCCAAGCAAGGTAATAAAGTTAAAAATCGCTTCCGGCAAATATCCCAAATCTTTATATTGTTCGATAAACTGCACAATATGTTGATCTCGTTTACTCAACTTTTTACGATCTTCATTCAAAATTAATGTCATATGGCCAAATTTTGGTGCTTCCCAGCCAAATGCATCATATATCATCATTTGTCTTGGAGTATTTGAAATATGCTCTTCCCCACGCATTACATGTGTTATATCCATTAAATGATCATCAATAGCAGCAGCAAAATTATATGTTGGTATACCATTTTTCTTCACGATGACCCAATCACCGTAATCACTCGACTCAATGGAAATGGTACCTCGCACAATGTCATTAAAATGATATGTCTTATTTTCTGGCACACGAATTCTAATGCTTGGTTGACGTCCTTCTTGCCTGAAAGCTTCTTTTTGTTCCTCTGTCAAATCACGATGTGCACCGGAATATTTAGGCACCTGTCCTTTCTGCCGCTGTGCTTCTCTTTCTTCTTCAAGTTCATCTTCTGTCATATAGCACTCATATGCTAGGTTTTTTTCCAATAATTCATCGATATATTTCTGGTATAAATCAAGACGTTCTGTTTGTCGATAAGGTGCATAATCGCCACCGATATCCACACTTTCATCCCATTCTATACCTAACCATTTCAAAAAGTGGAACTGACTTTCTTCTCCACCTTCTACATTACGTTTATCATCTGTATCTTCTACACGGATAATAAATTTTCCATCAAAATGCTTTGCATATAAATAATTGAACAGTGCAGTACGAGCATTCCCAATATGTAGAAAACCTGTTGGACTTGGCGCGTATCGCACGCGAACTTCCTTTGTCATATTCATGTGTTCCCCTCTCTAACAAAAGCTTGCTTCCTGTATTTTAACTATAGTCCATCATACCTTATTTAAGAAAAAAAAGCGATAACACCGCTTGTTATCACTTCTAATATTTTAAAGAGCTTTTTCCATCAATTTTGGTTTAGCAAAAATCATTCTACCGGCAGAAGTCTGTAAAACACTTGTAATAACAACCTCAATGGTTTTACCGATATAGTCTTGCCCGTCCTCTACTACAATCATTGTCCCATCATCCAAGTAGGCAACACCTTGCCTTTGTTCTTTTCCATCTTTAATTACTTGGACAGATAGTTCCTCACCTGGAAGAACAACAGGCTTCACTGCATTTGCCAAATCATTAATATTCAAAACTGATACATTCTGAAAGTCACATACTTTATTTAAATTAAAATCATTCGTAACAACAATACCATCCATTTTCTTCGCTAACTTCACTAGTTTACTGTCTACCTCTGGTGTATCTTCAAAGTCTCCTTCATATATCTCTACTGCAATGTCCAGTTCTTTTTGAATTCGATTCAGAATATCTAATCCCCGGCGTCCTCTATTACGTTTCAATGCATCTGATGAGTCTGCAATATGTTGTAATTCTCCAAGTACAAATTGAGGAATGACAATAGTTCCTTCGAGAAAATGCGTTTGAATAACGTCTGCAATTCTACCATCTATAATAACACTCGTATCTAAAATTTTTACTTGTACTCCACTTTTTGTCTCTGGCTCAATCTCGACATTGTCTTTACGTTTATCTTTTCTATTACGGGTTAAAATCCCCATAAATTCTTCGCGCCGCCGAAATCCAACTTGAAAACCAAGATACCCAATAATAACAGTGAAAAATAAAGGCAGTATTTGTGAAACAAATTTAAAACCGATATCTGTGAGCGGTAAATTTATTAAATAAGCAATAAGTAACCCTAAAATAAGCCCTATTGAACCGAAAAATAAATCGACCACCGGAATCTTGATTAATCCGTCTTCTATCCATTTCAAGAAGTTTACAATATGATTTGCAAATAAATAAGATAATAAGAAAAATATAATAGCCCCGATAATCGAATCAACGTAAGATGACATTAGCCATTGCATATGTTCCAAATTCATTAATCGAACTAACACCGGCATATACAAAAAACCTAATGTCCCACCTGTTATGATGAAAAAAATATGAATCACTTTTTTCAACATACAATTCACCTCCTTATCCTTTCATTATACCCTCTTCAATCAAAATATAATCATGCATTTTTAAAAGTAATTAAACATCATGATTAATATAGCATCCAGCAAGGCAAGAGTCAATTTAACAAAAGATTAAAATTTTATCACACAATATTACAGAAGTCAAACGCAAGATTCACAAAATTGTCACTTGACTATTGGGAATAATTGGGAATGGCGCTTTATAATGGTTCAACCGCTTTTGCTAAGCCTTTCTTTAATGCATCCTGTACTGTTTTCACACCAATTACTTCAATACCCGCTGGTTGATTCCAACCTTCTAAATTATTATGCGAACAAAACACTCTTTTAAACCCAAGTTTTTCCGCTTCTTGAACACGTTGTTCAATGCGAGACACCCTGCGTACTTCCCCTGTAAGTCCAACCTCACCAATAAAAATATCTTCTGGATTTGTCGGCTGATCCCGGAAACTAGACGCTATACTAACTGCTACTGCAAGATCTATTGCTGGTTCATCCAACTTAACTCCTCCAGCAACTTTTAAATAAGCATCTTGGTTCTGCAGCATTAAACCAACCCTTTTTTCTAAAACTGCCATTAATAAAGGTACTCGATTGGAATCTATACCTGTTGCCATACGTCTTGGATTACCAAAACTGGATGGTGAAATAAGTGCTTGAATTTCTACAAGTACGGGTCTTGTTCCTTCCATGGAAGCTACAACAGTTGAACCAGAAGATCCTCTAGACCGTTCTTCCAAAAACATTTCTGACGGGTTCAAAACTTCCTGGAGACCTAGTTCCTTCATCTCAAATATACCCATCTCATTAGTACTGCCAAATCTATTTTTTACACTACGTAGAATCCTATATGCATGATGCCGTTCCCCTTCAAAATAAAGCACTGCATCTACCATATGTTCAAGCATTCTCGGACCTGCAATAGCCCCTTCCTTTGTCACATGTCCAACAATAAAAATAGGTAGACCGTTTTGCTTCGCAGCCTTCATTAATTCCATCGTACATTCTCTTACTTGCGATACACTTCCGGGAGCACTAGTTACTTCTTCTTTAAACACTGTTTGAATAGAATCAATCACAACGAAGTCCGGTTTAATTTCCTTCATATGTTGCAAAATGTGGTATAAGTTCGTTTCCGCCAAAACAAAAAGTTCTTCAGACATGATATCCAGTCGTTCAGCACGAAGTTTTGTCTGCTGCATGGATTCTTCTCCAGAGACATATAACGTGCGTAACTTTTTTTCAGCTATTTGCGAAGATGTTTGTAGTAACAGAGTAGACTTTCCTATCCCTGGATCTCCCCCGATTAAAACAAGTGATCCTGGAACAATTCCGCCTCCTAATACTCGGTTAAACTCTTTCATTTGAATGGTTATTCGTGGTTCTTTTTCTGACTGAATTTTGTTGATTTTCATGGGTTTGCTTCCCCCTTCAGTCAGCGTTGACATCGGTGCATGTTGTGAATTGCTTGGTTGTTTGACTTCTTCTGTAAAAGTGTTCCATTGATTACAATTCGTACATTTTCCCATCCATTTCAACGATTCATGGCCACATTCACTACAAACATAGATTGTTTTTCTTTTCGCCAATATTTTCACCCTTTCTTTAAGAGAGTACATTGCATTTAAGCTAAAGGCTTATCGTTTTGGAATGGATACATATATATTCATCTTTATAAACGCTATAGCATCATTATGCAATTTCTTTAAAAAGAAGGCCGACATCACTCAAAAAGAGTAATCATTGTCGGCTTTCTATGTTAGTGTTTTATCAGCTATATTAATTTGCTTTTATGCTGGATGAATAAATTTCGATTTAATTTCTGTAGGGTTATTTCATTTATTACGATAAAACAGTAAATTCACCTTTATTATTCAAACCAACTTTTACTTTATCTTCTTTCTTAATGGTTCCTGCAAGCAACGCTTCTGATAATAAATCCTCAATATTACGTTGGATAGATCGACGAAGTGGTCGTGCACCATATTCAGGGTCAAAGCCTTCTTCTGCAATTTTTTCAATCGCTCTGTCCGTAATTTCAAAATCAAGATCCTGATCATGCAATCGTTCTTTTACTTGGTCAATCATTAACTTAACGATATCTTTCATATGACGTTTTTCTAAAGAGTGAAAGACGATAGTTTCATCAATTCTGTTTAGAAATTCAGGGCGAAAGCTCTTCTTCATTGCATCCATGACTTTCGATTTCATATCTTTATGTTCCTGATTTTCATCTCCGAGATTGAATCCAACGTATTTATTTTGTTGTAATTCACTTGCGCCTGCGTTAGATGTCATGATTAAAACTGTATTACGAAAGTCAACTAAGCGTCCTTTGGAATCTGTTAATCTGCCGTCTTCCAGTACTTGTAACAATATATTGAAAACATCTGGGTGTGCCTTTTCCACTTCATCTAGTAATACGACAGAATATGGTTTTCTGCGGACACTTTCAGTAAGTTGCCCTCCTTCTTCATAACCAACATATCCTGGAGGAGATCCAACAAGTCTAGAAGTTGAGTATTTCTCCATATATTCCGACATGTCAATACGTATCATGGCATCTTCATCAGCAAACATCGCTTCTGCCAATGCACGAGCAATTTCCGTTTTACCAACACCTGTTGGACCAAGGAAAATAAAGGAGCCAATTGGTCTTTTTGGATCTTTCAACCCTGCACGTGCACGGCGGATTGCTTTTGAAACCGCGTTGACGGCTTCTTCTTGCCCAATGACACGTTCGTGAAGAATTTTTTCCATATTAATAAGACGATTACTTTCATCTTTTGTAAGTTTAACTACTGGAATACCAGTCCAAGAGGAAACAACAGCAGCAATATCTTCCTCAGTTACTGATAAATCTTCCTGGCCTTGTTCTTCTTTCCATTTGTTTTTTGTCGTTTCGAGTTTTTCACGTAACTTTTGTTCTTGATCTCTATATGATGCCGCTTTTTCAAATTCTTGACTGAGTACTGCGGAGTCCTTTTCCTTTTTCACTTCCTCTAGCTCTTTCTCCAATTCTTTTAAATTCGGTGGAATTGTATAAGAACGGAGGCGAACCTTTGAACCAGACTCGTCAATAAGATCTATAGCTTTATCCGGAAGAAAGCGATCCGTAATATAACGATTAGATAATTCTGCAGCAGCTCGGATTGCTTCATCTGTTATGGTCACACGATGGTGTGCTTCATATCGGTCATTTAAACCATGCAAAATCTGAACTGTCTCTTCTAAACTTGGTTCTTCTACTTGAATTGGTTGAAAACGTCTTTCGAGTGCAGCATCTTTTTCTATATACTTACGATACTCATCCATTGTTGTTGCACCAACACATTGGATTTCTCCTCGGGATAGTGCTGGTTTTAATATATTCGATGCATCTATTGCACCCTCTGCACCACCTGCACCAATTAAAGTATGCAATTCATCGATAAATATGATTACATTACCGGCATTGCGAATTTCTTCCATCACTTTTTTCAGACGGTCTTCAAATTCACCACGATATTTAGTACCTGCTACGACCGTTCCCATATCGAGTGTCATTACTCTTTTATTACTCAATGTTTCTGGAACTTCATTCGATACGATTTTTTGTGCAAGTCCTTCAACAACGGAAGTCTTCCCAACACCAGGGTCACCTATTAACACTGGATTATTTTTAGTCCGTCGACTTAAAATCTGGATAATTCGATCAATCTCCTCGTCGCGTCCGATGACTGGATCCACTTTCCCCTCTCTGGCACTTGCTGTTAGATCTTTTGCCAAAGAATCCAGTGTAGATGTACTAGCAGTAGATGAACGTCCTCTTGATTGTTGCGATCCTTGAGATTCACTTGTGCCAAGCAATTGTAATACTTGTTGTCTGGCTTTATTTAAATTTACATCTAAATTATGTAAAACTCTTGCTGCGACACCTTCACCCTCTCTGATTAAGCCGAGTAAAATATGTTCTGTGCCAACATATGGATGACCTAGTTTACGCGCTTCATCTTGAGATAATTCTACTACTTTCTTCGCTCGTGGTGTGTAATGGATTGTTTGTACGGCTTGCTCACCTTTTCCAATCAACTTTTCTACTTCTACTTGAATTGTTTTCACTTCAAGACCGAGCTCTTTAAGTGCTTTTGCAGCTATACCTTCCCCTTCGCGAACTAATCCAAGTAAGATATGTTCTGTACCTATATTTTTATGCCTTAACCTCATTGCTTCTTCCTGTGATAATGCTAATACTTTTTGCGCTCGTTCCGTAAATTTTCCAAACATCATGACAAATCCCTCCTACCCTTCTTCTAAACTTAGTCTTTCCCGAATTAAGGTTGCTCTAAGCACATCTCGTTCATTTGCAGTTAAAGATGTCTTTGCATAACTCTGCATAAAGCCAGGCTGTGTTAGCACCATCAGTTCATTTAAAATATTTTTATCCAAATGCTTAATGATCCCAAGATCTATTCCTAATCGGACATTTGATATTCTGGTTGCGGCTTCACTAGATTCCATTATTCTAGCATGTTGCAAAATGCCATATGAACGGAAAATCTGATTCTCTAATTGAACACTTGAACGTTCCAGCAACCTTTCTCTTGCAATCCTTTCTTGTTCGACTAACTTTTTTATAATACTATCCAAATCAGCTACAATATCGAATTCTGATTTTCCTAATGTAACTTGATTAGATATTTGGAACATCCCACCTAATGCTTCGCTACCTTCTCCATAAATTCCTCTAACGACAAATCCGAGTTGATTAACAGCTGGAATCATTCGTTTCATTCTTTTAGTGAGAACCAGTGCAGGTAAATGTATCATAACGGATGCTCGCATTCCAGTACCAACGTTAGTGGGACAACTTGTTAAATAGCCTTTTTCCTCATCAAAAGCATAGTTAATATCTTCTTCCAGCCAATCATCAAATAAAAATGCTTCCTTTAAAGCCGTCTCTAATTGAAATCCTGGAAAATAAAGTTGCATACGTATATGATCTTCTTCATTTAGCATTATTGACACTTGTTCGTTTTCGGATAGCAATACACCAGATTGCGAAGATTTAGCAAGATAAGGACTAATAAGATGTTTTTCGACTAATACCATCTTTTGAATCTCTGATAAATCTTTAATCGCAATTAATGACAAATCTTTATAATCTCGAAATGTTTGGTGATTATAATTTTCTCTAAAGAATTCAATGATACTTGAAAGTTCTTGTTTATCAGCAATAATAGGAAATACTTTATTTTTAAAATTACGAGCTAACCGAATACGTGTACTCAGCACAATATCATTTTCTGGACCATCTTTTCGCATCCATGGGCTAATTGCTTGATTCATAAAATGTTGCAGACTCAAGTATCATCACCTTCTTCTCTACGTTCAAGTTCTTTTATTTTATCCCTTACTACTGCGGCTTTTTCGAAGGCTTCTTCGTCTATCAATAGTTTCAATTCTTCACGATACTGAGCAAGTTGCTTCTTTTGGTGCAAGTCATTCCCTTGACGTTTAGGAATTTTTCCATAATGTTTAATGTTACCACTATGGACCCGTCGGAACAACCGATCAATTTTTCCTCTAAAAGTTTCATAGCATTCTGCACAACCGAACTTGCCAATTTTTTGAAACTCCCTAAAACTCAAATGACATTTGGGACATTCTGTTTCTTCCATTTGCTCAAATAGATGGTTATTTTGCATATCCACTTGAGGTGATGTCATATTAAAAAAGCCACTCAATAAATCATGAAGTGAGTAAGTATCATCTTGTTGGTTCATATAACCAAGTTTTTTTGCACATACTTCACAAACTTGTACTTCCAATGTCTTGCCATTTTCATATTTGGTTAAATGAAGTGTCGCGGGGCGCTTATGACATTCATTACACTGCATACTGTTTCCCCCAATCATTCTTTATTATATTTAAGTGTTGTTAACATTGCTGATAAAATTCTTGCCCTTAGTTGATCCCTTGCTGGAAGCATGACGGCAAGCACTTCCCTATCAAGAGTGGCTGCCATTAATTTCATCTCACGGGTTGTAATTACCTTTTTTTCCTGTAATCGTACCAGTACATCCATAGCAGCCTGTTGAGATACTTTCGGATTAATGATTTTGATGATTGCATCAAGCAATTCAAATTCATCTTGATGTTCAACCCTTGTTATCCGAATATAACCGCCGCCACCTCGTTTGCTTTCAATCAGATATCCACGCTCTACTGTAAAGCGAGTATTAATAACATAGTTAATTTGAGATGGCACACATTCAAATTGATCAGCAATTTCACTACGTTTAATTTCAATCATCTGCTTTTCATTCGTCTGAAGGATATTTTTCAAATATTCCTCAATAATGTCAGAAATACTCATGGACTGCCCTCCTTTATTCTGTACTCAAGTTTTATATTATAAATTTTATTTTGACCAAATTTGACTATATATTTATTATACGATATTTGATACACGATGAAAAGCACTTTCATTATAATCTTAAATTTTGCAGATTTAATTATAAAAAAATAACAGCTTATCCACTTTTTATAAGTGAATAAGCTGTTATGATAGCCTGGCAACGTCCTACTCTTGCGGAGACAAAGTCTCAACTACCATCAGCGCTGAAGAGCTTAACTACTGTGTTCGAGATGGGAACAGGT
>DATGUH010000018.1:0-7730 GCA_035301445.1 Pseudogracilibacillus sp.
TGCATGCAGTCGGTATTAAGAGTGAAGCGGGTACAGAACTGTTGGTTCATATTGGTCTTGAAACGGTAGGGTTAAAAGGAGAAGGTTTTACCGCCAAAGTAAAACAAGGCGATAAAATTAACGTTGGCGATGAATTAATTTCATTCGATTTAGATTATATTAAAGAGCATGCTGATGCAATTATTACACCAATTATTTGGACAAATGGACAAGATAGTGAAAAACAATTAAGTCCAACAGATGAAACGAAAGTAATGGCAGGAGAAACAGTTATTTTGACCATCAGCTGATCAACAATAGATATAGAATAGGTGTGTGATGTATGGTGAAAATTTCAAAAGTATTGAATAATAATGCAGTAATCATCAAGGACCAGGGACAAGAAAAGATAGCCATGGGGATGGGTGTCGGTTTTGAAAAAGGAAAAAACGATATTGTTAACCAGGAGAAAATTGAAAAGTTGTTTGTACTTAATGAAAATGAAAAGCTACAACAGCTACTTGAACGTATCCCTGAAGAACATCTCAGCTTAACGGAAGAAATAATCCGACATGCTGAGATGTATCTTGACGTTCAACTTGGTGATCACATTTTACTGGCATTGACAGATCATATATCTTTCGCTATTGAGAGGGCCCAAGAAGGTATCCACTTGCAGAATAAATTATTGCAGGAAATTAAAATTTTATATCATAAAGAGTTTGAAATTGGATTATGGGCCTTACAATTAATCAATGAACGAATGGGAGTAAATATGCCGGTAGATGAAGCTGCATTTATTGCCTTACATCTACACACAATGAAAATTGAAGGAGGTGATGTTCGGGAGGTAGTGAAACAGACATCGATGATCCGGGATATGGTGGATACAATCAAAACTACACTAAACATAGAAATCCAAGAGGAAGATATTTCTTATGACAGGTTAATTGCGCATTTACGTTTTGCACTTGTCAGAGCAACTGAATATGATGTGCACTCAATGGATCATGATATTCTCGAAATGATTAAGAAAAAATATACTAAGTCTTTTAACTGTGCGAAACTGGTAGCCGATAAAGTAAATAATGCATATGGTGTGCATTTGCCGGAGGAAGAGCAAGGGTATATTGCATTGCACATCGAAAGATTACAGCAATTTTAAATAAATATTTTTTGTTATGAAACTAAGTTACGATTGTATAGATCTCGGAAAAATATCGATAATATACTACCACAGGTTTAAAATCTTTCAATTTATTGGAAATGAAATCGTTATTGGTTTTAGAAACGGTCTTTAATAGGCAGTAAAGTAAAATGTTGTAGATGATATTAGGGTAACTTTATATGTTAAAATAAAATATTTGGAGGTATATAAACATGATGAAAGCGTTGCAAAGTCTTGGACGATCGCTAATGCTTCCTGTAGCAGTACTTCCTGCAGCCGCGATTCTTGCAGGGATTGGGAACTATATCATTAACCTGACATCAGGAGCAACTGCAAACGTAATCGGTAACTTTATTTTAAATGCCGGTACATCAATTTTGGATAATTTAGGTGTACTGTTTGCGGTCGGTATTGCGATAGGATTATCTAAAGATAAGCACGGAGCTGCTGCATTGAGTGGTCTGGTTGGTTTTCTAGTCGTTACGAATTTGATTTCGGTAGATACTGTTTCTGGATTGTTAGATGTGCCTGTCGACGAAGTGAATCCAGCTTTTGAGGAAAATGAAAACGTCTTTATTGGTATTTTAGCAGGTATTATTTCTGCCCAAATGTATAATCGTTTTAGTGGTGTTCAGCTTCCCGATGCTTTTGCATTTTTCAGTGGGAAACGTCTGGCGCCAATTATGTCTGCTACGGCCATGGTCGGAGCAGCTGCAGTGTTGTTTTTTGTATGGCCGGTAGTATACGGCTGGCTTGTATCATTTGGTGAATTTATAAGTAGTTTGAAAGCTACTGGTGCGGGGCTATATGGTTTCTTTAACCGTCTATTAATTCCTACAGGGCTTCACCATGCATTGAACAACGTGTTCTGGTTTGATATAGCTGGTATTGATGATATAGCTAAATTTATTAACGGTGAAGGTACAAAAGGTATCACAGGTCGATATATGGCAGGTTTCTTCCCAATTATGATGTTTGGGTTGCCAGGTGCTGCACTTGCAATGTATCATACAGCGAAAACAGCTAGAAAGAAAGAAGCTGCATCGTTATTTATGGCTGCAGGTTTTGCGGCGTTCTTTACAGGAGTAACTGAGCCACTTGAATTTTCATTTATGTTCTTAGCACCAGCACTTTATGTAGTGCATGCTGCTCTGACCGGTATATCAATGTTCATTGCTGCAGCATTTCAATGGACATCTGGTTTTGGTTTCAGTGCCGGATTTGTTGACTACACATTAAGTTTAGTTAATCCAATGGCTAATAAACCGTTAATGCTAATTGTACAGGGGCTATTTTTCTTCGTCCTTTACTATATCGTATTCCGCTTCTTAATTACGAAATTCAACTTAAAAACGCCAGGTCGTGAAGATGACGAGGAAATAGCGGAAGAACATGATGAGGCACCTGAAGCAGGTGGAGATGAAAATGCAATCAAGGCTGCTAAAATTTATGAAGGTCTTGGTGGTGACGAAAATGTTACATCTGTTGATTATTGTACAACACGTCTCCGTTTAGAAGTAAATGATATGGATAAAGTCGATGAAGCAAAAATTAAATCAACAGGCGTACCGGGAGTACACATTGTTGGTAAGCACAGTATTCAAGTTATTGTTGGAACCACTGTACAATTTATTGCGGATGAAATTGAAAAAATAAGAAAGTAGGTAAAGATTAAAAACGAGCAGCAGTCATTAGCTGTTCGTTTTTTATTGAACTGGAGTAACCCTGGTTATTATAGCGGAGTGATAAATTATAATTTTATAGACAGTCGTTGGTTAATTAACACGAGGTGAGGGGTTTGTATCGTACATTTTAGTGAAATTCACAATATTGACATACATGCAGGATTGTAATACGATACTACTTAAATGAAGCTTGCTAGTCTTAAGCAGGTAATCCAAAGAAAAGGATAGAGGAATCATTCATGTATAGAACGTTGATGAAGTCAAAAATTCACTGTGCTCGAGTAACAGAGGCAAATTTAAACTATGTCGGTAGTATCACCATTGACCAGGAAATAATGAGTCAATTGGATATTTTGCCGAATGAAAAGGTGCAGGTTGTGAATAAAAACAATGGTGAGCGACTTGAAACGTACGTTATTCCAGGAGCTTATGGTAAAAAGGATATCTGTCTAAATGGGGCAGCAGCTAGACTAGTACAGCCAGAGGATGAAGTGATCATCATCTCTTATGCACAAATTCATGAGGACGAACTCAGTATGTTTCAATCAAATATCGCTATTATGGATGAGCATAATAATATGGTGGAAGTTATACACCAGGAGATGCCTAGGACTACAATAAATGCGAAATAAATAGTTATGAATAAAAAATGATGTTGTTCATCAAAAGAGATGAACAGCATCATTTTTAATTTTTAGTTAAAGTGTGTACCACATCACATGCAGACAGCAAAAACAATATTTTCGCGAGGCAACACATCAATTGATACGATTCAAAAATACATTTTTACTGCCAAAATTGGTACAATCCTTTATTCTTTTTCTAGAAAATCCGCTAGCTCTTGTTGAACGCGATATTGTTCCTCATCTGTTATACGGAAATAAAAACCCTCTGGAGCCCATTCATCCTCGACATCTAGTGTTTCTTCTTTTAACTCAAAGTCTTTCCAGTCAGATTGATATTCTTTAAATAAATTTTTAATTTCTGAAAAACGGATTGTTGTTTTGACATTGCTGCTTAATGCTTGCATCGTATCATTTAAAGAAAAAACAGCGCTAGGGGATTTAGCTTTTTCCAGGATGGCCTCGATTACTTGCTTTTGACGCTTGTTCCTTCCGAGATCACCTTCTGGGTCCTGTTTGCGCATTCTGCTGTAATGAAGTGCTTCTTCTCCATCGAGATCGATTTCACCTTTATCATAATGATATGTTTCTTTACCGAGTTCATCAGCCTGTTCAAAGCTGAATGAATTATCGACAGTAACACCGCCAATTGCATCAACAAGATCCCGGAAACCTTGCATGTTAATTTGAACGACATCATCGATTTCAGAATCGATAAAATCTTCTACAGTTTCTTTCGTCGTTTTGGTGCCACCATAAGAATAGGCATGGTTGATTTTATCATATGAGTTTTTTCCGCTAATTTCTGTCTTGGTGTCTCTTGGGATGTTAAAGGTGAGAATTTCTTCCTTATCAGGATTTATCGAAACAACCATAATTACATCGGCACGGCCAGGGTCATCTGGACGGTTTCCAATACCTAGAAGTAAATATGTTAATGGCTCATCATGGATGTTGATTGGTCTATCTGTTAATTCGTCATCTATATCTTCATTATTGTCGCTATTATTGTTTTGTTCATCGTCTATCGTAATATGCATGTCATCTACATGGTCCTTCACCATATAATATTGTTTAACGCCATAAATCGACAGGGGAATAGCGATTATAAAAATTGTAATAAGACTTCCAAGTATTATCTTTTTTTTCATTTGATTACTCCCTGTTTTAATAAAAAATTATCCGTTCGTCTATATCTTTGATGATTATACCACTCATGTAACTGTTTGCACAACAGTTATTAATGGATGGCAGTCTTAAATTTGCCGCCGCGTGCTTCCTGTGCATCCATAATTGTAATAAAGGCATTTGGATCTGTTTCATATATAATGTTTTTTAACTTGGATATTTCAAGTCGAATAATGACGACATAGACAATATCCTTTTCTTTTGGATGGAAACCTCCACGTCCGTGTAATCTTGTCACCGTACGTCCGAGCCTTTTGTTAATCGTTTCTGAAAGTTCTTCAAATTCATCTGAAACAATGATGACGGCTTTTGTGTCGTTGAAGCCTTGTGTGACTGCATCGATTGTTTTTGAGGCAATGTAATATGTGAGAATGGAGTACATAGCCTGTTCCCAACCAAGAATAAAACCAGCCCATCCAAAAATAAACACATTGAAAAACATGACTATTTCTCCGACAGAAAATGGGATTTTTCTCGTAAGCATAATGCTGAGGATCTCTGTTCCATCTAATGCACCACCATACCGAATAACCATCCCAACGCCAGTACCTAAAAGAAGACCGCCAAAGACAGTTGCCAAAAGTGGTTCAGTTGTAAAAGCTTCAAATCGTTGTAAGTTTGGCTCAATGATTGCTAGCACAATAATCCCAAAAAGGGAGGCAAAAAAGAAGGTTTTACCGATGTATTTGTAGCCAAAAACTAGAAATGGCAGGTTAATAATAAAGACAAGAATACCAAAATTGATATTGGTTATGTGGTTTAACAACAATGCAACACCAATAATTCCACCGTCAATAATGGAGTTATCAACTAGAAATAGTTCGATTGCGGCTGCAGCAATTGTAGCACCAATGATAAGCATGATATATTTCCGGATGAATTGTCCGGTTGTCAGTGGTTTGTGTTGTTTTTGATGGATCATACATGACACACCTTTAATGGTGGTAGGAAATGTTTTGAAATATTGACCAACTCCTAATAGGATATGCATTTCTTATTTTGTATTATAACTGTATGAACAAAAAATTAAAAGTACAAGTCATAAAGAATTGTTGAAGAAAGTGTTAAAATGTTATCCTCCATATAGAAAATGCTATAATTGTATGGATGACAATTTAATCATAAAAAATATGAACGATGTTTATTATAAAACACTATACTATATCATCATTTTTCGCTATGATAATGATGTGTTTATTTGGTGTTATGGGGAGAGAATAGACGAATGTTTTTCAAAAAAGAAGATAAATTTGCAGAATTATTGACAGAAATATCTAATAACCTTGTCGTAGGGATGGATTTTTTTGCTGAATATGCGAAAAATGACGAAAATGGTTTAAAAGATTTTGCAATAAAAATGAAAGAATACGAACATAAAGGCGATTCTTTTGTGCACACGATTATCCATGATTTAAATAAGGTATTCATCACGCCAATAGAACGTGAAGATATCTTAGCATTGGCAATGAGAATGGATGATGTAATTGATGGTTTAGATAGTACCTCCGCTTTGTTTGAAATGTATAATATAAGTGGGGCAGATGAGTTTATGTTGCAATTTATAGAAAATATACATAATGCAATAATTGAAATCGATAAGGCGGTCGCATTAATAAGTAAAAAGAAACTCCCGCAAATCAGAAATCATGCTATACGTATAAAGGACTATGAGTCGAAATGTGATGATGTGCTTCGTTCATCTATTAAAAATCTTTTCCAGCATAGTAGTGATCCGATTTTTATTATGCAATACAAAGAAATCTACGAAGAGTTTGAAGGTGTTGCCGACTCTTGTGAAGATGTAGCCAACACACTTGAAGCAATTATCATGAAAAACGCCTGATTGAAGGAGTATTTGGACAATATGGACACTGTGTTATTAATTACGATCTTAATCGTAGCTTGTGCTGTTATTTTTGATTTTATTAATGGGTTTCATGATACAGCTAATGCGATTGCAACTTCTGTATCAACAAAAGCTTTGCAACCGAGACACGCTATTATGTTGGCTTCCTTTATGAACTTTCTTGGTGCGATGACATTCACCGGAGTAGCTCAAACGATTACCAAAGATATTGTAGATCCTTTTGTTTTAAAAAATGGGTCATTGATTATTTTAGCGGCGCTTTTGGCGGCAATTACTTGGAATTTAATTACTTGGTACTTCGGCATACCGAGTAGTTCTTCTCATGCACTAATTGGTTCTATTGCTGGTGCGGCCATTATGGAAGCAGGATTTGATATACTGAATTACAGTGGTTTTATCAAAATTATTCAAGCTTTGATATTTTCACCGCTTATTGCTTTTGTAATCGGGTTTATTGTTTACAGTGTTTTTAAAGTGGTTTTTAAAAATAATAATTTATCAAAAACGAACCAACGTTTTCGTAGGATACAAATAGTAACTGCTGCATTGCAGTCTTATTCGCATGGCACAAATGACGCACAAAAGGCAATGGGAATTATTACGATGGCTTTAATAGTCAATAATTATCAAACGTCCAGTGACATTCAAACATGGGTACAGTTTATTTGTGCTACAGCAATGGCTTTGGGAACGGCAGTTGGTGGCTGGAAAATCATTAAAACAGTTGGTGGTAAGATAATGAAAATTCGCCCAGTAAATGGTGTGGCAGCTGATATGACTGGAGCATTTATTATATTTGGGGCAACTTTTCTTCATCTACCAGTCAGCACAACGCATGTTATCTCATCTTCCATTCTAGGTGTTGGTTCATCGCATCGTCTAAGAGGTGTGAAATGGGGAACTGCTCAACGCATGGTAGTGACATGGATTATTACGATGCCAATATCCGCACTACTTGCCGGAGGATTTTATTTCTTAATATCTTTATTTAATTGAGTCAACTACAAAATTCGTTTAAAACAAGCTCTATATCTAAGTAACTTTCAAAGGGATATTTTGAAGGTTGCTTTTTTTATGAAAAAGGGGTTGGGACATAACTAGCCCCAAATAAACAAAAAAGGTTGTGTTTATCAATAAAAGATAAATGCAACCTTTTTTTCTTTTGTTTTCATGTGAAAATATTCCATTTTCATTGTTAATGGCGGTATACTTCCTTAAAT
>DATGUH010000019.1:0-5336 GCA_035301445.1 Pseudogracilibacillus sp.
GATACGGATAAATATTTTCGAACGCTTGGTTTAAGAAGAGCAGCTGAAGATTCATATGATATGTACTCAGATGAAGCGAAGGATGTGCTTGACTGGTTTGCAGACGGAATTAATGCATATATGGAAGAAGCGAAAGAAGATGGAACACTTCCGGTAGAATATACATTGCTCGGTACAGAGCCAGAGCCGTGGTCTCCAGTTGATTCACTCACTATTGGAAAATATATGGCATTTGACCTAGGTGGGCATTGGGAACAACAGGCTTTTAATTATTATGCTGTTGATCAGTTTTCTAAAGAAAAAGCCGAGGAACTCATGCCAAGTTATCCGGAAAATGCTCGCGAAGTAATTGAAAAAACGGAATTGGATATTGCAGCAAGCTTTGAAAATGCAGTTGTGCCTCCAGCCTTTAACGGGAGTAATAATTGGGTTGTCAGTGGTGAAAAAACAGCATCAGGAAAACCGCTCTTGGCTGATGATCCGCATCTTGGATTGGCAACACCATCTATTTGGTACGAAATGCACTTAGAGGCAGAAGACATGAATGTTGGGGGCGTCATTTTTGCAGGGGTTCCTGGTATTATTCTTGGCCATAATGAACATATTTCTTGGGGTGTAACCAATACTGGTCCAGATGTGCAACAACTGTATATCGAAAAACAAAACCCTGATAATGAACAGGAATTTTTATTTGAAGATGAATGGGAAGAAGCGGAAACAATTGGTGAACCGATACATGTAAAAGATGAAGATACAATCGATTATGAAGTAACAGAAACAAGGCATGGTCCGATAGTCTCTGAATTCGCAGAAGCGAGTGGAAAAGAAGATATGCTTGCTCTGAGATGGACTGCACTTGATCCGACGGCCGAACTGCAAGCTATTATGGAAATTAATCAGGCAACAGATTGGGATGAATTCGAAAAAGGCTTAGAAGACTTCCATGCACCTGCCCAGAACTTTGTGTTTGCTGGAGATGACGGTACAATTGCTTATAAAGCAAATGGTAAAATACCAATTTACGAAGATGGTAAAGATGCTTTATTACCATTACCAGGTTGGGAAGCTGAGACTGAGTGGCAAGACTTTATCCCGTTTGATGAATTACCTCGTGTTGTAAACCCTGATAAAGGGTTTATAGCAACAGCAAATAATAAAATAGCTGGAGATGATTATCCGTACCATATAAGTAATGTGTGGGCACAGCCATACCGATATGAACGAATTTACGAAGTGCTCGAAAGTAATGATGAACTCACCTTACAAGATATGGAAGATTTGCAGATGGATCCAACAAATTTAAGAGCGAGGGAATTTGTTCCGCTATGGACAGAAGCATTGGAATCAGAGGACCTTTCCGCTGCTGAAAAACATGCACTTGAAACGCTTAACAGTTGGGATTTTAGCGATAAAGCGGATGAGGCTGCACCATTGATTTTTGATGCAGTATTTGACGAATTATCGGGAAATATATATGAAGAAATTGATGAGAATATGTTGGATTTATTTAAAGCAAAGGACCAAACTACAGATGAGTTGCTAAGAAAGGGTGATAATGCAGCTTGGATAAAAGAACATGGTGGTTTAACAAAAGTATTGCATAAAGCACTTAGTTCTGCAGTAAAAGAATTAGAAGATGAATATGGAGCGAAACAAGAGAAATGGCAATGGGGAGATTACCATCAAGTTCAATTTCGCCATCCGTTGTCAGATGCCAATAAATTGTTAGACTTCGTATTCAATCGTACAGAGCCACTGCCTGTAGATGGTAGCAGTGTAACACCAATGGCAGCATCGCATGATGGAACAGGTTTAGTTGATCATGGTGCATCCTGGCGGTTTGTAGTGGATATGAATGAACCCACAAATGGTCACCATATAGTCGGACCAGGACAATCTGGGCATTTCAGAAGTCCATGGTATGCCGATCAAACAGAAGACTGGGTGCATGGGGATTATCACGAAACAAATTTAGAAGTGTACGAAGGAGAGGAACTTTTACTAACTCCCAAATAAAAAATGAATACCCAGGAAAATAATCTGGGTCATTCATTTTAAAAAGTATCATAAAATATGATAGCAATGATAAAATGTCCTTTATCAACTTAACTCCCTTAAAATTCAGAATGTAATATAGAAATTTCTTTTGAAAAATGGTATTGTTAGATACAAAGTGTAATGTTATCTGATTAAAGAGGTGGCAATTATGTCTAATGATGAAGAAGGATATACAATCATTGAAAAAAAGGGAGAAAGGAGTATGGTGATGACCCCGACGAAGGATGAAAAAATACTTGCTACATTAATTTATGTGACTAGCTTTTTTACAACTGTGATTGCACCAATCATTATATGGTTGTTAAAACGGGAAGAATCTACTTTTATTGATCACCATGGTAAAGAGTATTTGAACTTTGCTATTTCCTATTTTGTTTATGGGATTGTAGCAGCAATCACTGTTTTTGTCGGAATAGGTGTTTTGCTAGTCCCTATAGTTGGTTTATCAGCTTTTATTTTTACCATTATCGCAGCAATAAAAGCGTATGATGGTGAATTTTATCGTATCCCACTTATATTCAGAGTGCTTTAATCCCTCTTAATCAAGGGAACACGAGGAATAGTTGCGACATATGTACTCATGAAAAAATAACACAAAGGGAGACGGGGCATATGCAATATATTGAAAAAGACAGCAACACATATAAAAGACTATTATCGCAATTTCTAACCAGCAATCATACCAGTTATCTTGAAGAAGCCAAAGCCATGAGCGTTTCCTTTGTAAGGAGAAATATTTATCCTGAGGAAATTGTCCGTATTCATATGAAAGCACTTGAATCCTTATGTGGAGAAGCATTTGATGATTATAAAAAATCGATGAAATTCTTACTGGAAGCATTGATAGCCTATAGAAGAGCACATAGCGAGTTTGAATCCTTGAGAATGGAACAGATAGAGCTAAAAACTGAAATACAAGTAGCTGCCAATATGCAAAAAACATTACTAAGTACTGAAATCCCTCACATTGAAGGAATTGATATTGGTGCGATTTCTGTTCCACTCCATCAAATGAACGGGGACTATTATCATTTTATAACCGGAAATGACGGTTCGATGGGAGTCGCCATAGCAGATGTCATTGGTAAGGGTGTTCCTGCCGCGTTAAGTATGTCTATGATTAAGTATGCAATGGATAGTTTTGATGAAGAAATAATGAGTCCAAGTGCTATATTAAGGAATTTGAATGCAGTGGTTGAGAGAAACGTTGCATCTAATATGTTTATTACGATGTTTTATGGACATTTTTTACCCGAAAGTGGATTGCTAAAATTTGCATCCGCCGGCCATGAACCAGGTTTTATCTATCGCAATGAAACGAATGAGTTTGAAGAAATTAAGGCAAAAGGTTTAGTGCTAGGCGTGTTAAAAAATACAGCATATCGTCAATACGAACTTACTTTGAAAAAAGGGGATATGATTGTATTACTGACAGATGGTGTAACAGAGTGTAGATGGGAAGATCGTTTTGTTAATAAAGAAGAGGTAATCAGTATTATTAAAAAGTATGCAGATTTACCGGCACAAGAGCATGTAGAAAAAGTGTACGACCATTTTAATCAGTATATTGGTTTTGATTTAAGAGATGACTTCACATTAATTATTATTAAAAAGATGTTTTAAAACACATTTTATTTGGGAATATGTTTTATATTTGATAAAAAGGGAAGAAAATAATTGGTAGGGGTGAAAGCATGAATTTAGCAGTAGGTATTGAGGAAGCCCAAAATCATTACACTGTAAAAGTCTCCGGTGAAATTGATGTTTATACGGCACCGGAATTAAAAGATAAGTTACTCCCACTTACTGAGGTGCATGGTAATGATATACAGGTTGACCTGAAAGATATTACTTATATGGACAGTACTGGACTTGGTGTTTTTATTAGCGCATATAAATCGGCCAAAGAGCATGAAAGTAGTATGGAGTTAATTCATGCAAAGGATAGAGTTTCGAGATTGTTTAAAGTAACTGGATTGGATGAAATTATGAATGTCCGGTTTGATGATAATAATAAGGAGGGTCAGTGAATGGAAGCCTTTGATTTTATGGAAATGAAGGTTCCTGCAAAGGCAGATTATGTTGGTGTAATTCGTTTAAGCATTTCTGGCGTTGCAAGTCGTATGGGTTTTTCATATGAAGCGATTGAAGATTTGAAAGTAGCCATTTCAGAAGCCGTAACAAATGTTGTTTCTCATGCATATGAAAAGAAGGAAAAAGGAGAAGTCTTGATTGGCTTCGCCGTGTATGAAAATCGATTGGAAGTAATGGTGTCGGATCAAGGAGAAAGTTTCCGGTTTGAGGAGATTAGAAATCGTATTGGACCTGTGGATGAAATGGATATGGTTACGGATGTATCAAAATTGCGTGAGGGGGGTTTTGGGCTATTCCTTATTAACGCATTAATGGACAAAGTAGAAATCAATAATGAATATGGAGTCATTGTAGTGATGACCAAGTATTTAGATGAAACAGAGGTGGGTCTAAATGACGAAGTCCCATCCCAAGTCTAACACAACAAAAAACAATCAAGTATATGAATGGATTGCCTCATTACAAAAAGACCCAAACGACGAAGCCTTAAAAGAAAAATTAGTTCTTCATTATGAAGGTCTAGTCCATTCACTTGCAAAAAAATACTCTTATAATCGCAGTAATCATGAAGATCTTGCACAAGTTGGGATGATCGGACTATTAATATCAGTGGATCGTTTTGATCCATCTTACGGAAAAACTTTTGAAGCATTTGCTATTCCCACTATTATTGGAGAAATTAAACGCTTTATCCGTGATAAAACGTGGAGTGTGCATGTACCAAGAAGAATTAAGGAATTGGGCCCGAAGATTAACCGAGCGGTAGATGAGTTAACTGGCTCTAATCAACATTCACCAACGATTAAGGAAATTGCTGCACATTTAAATGTCTCAGAAGAAGAGGTAATTGAGACAATGGAAATGTCCAGAAGTTATAAAGCCTTATCGGTGGATTATAAGCATGAAGTTGATTCTGATGGTGGCGCTGTATCCATCTTAGAAATGATTGGTTCGAATGAAGATGATTATCGACAAATGGATATTCAAATGCTTTTGGAAAGTGTATTCCCTGCTTTGCCAGAGCGTGAACAACAGATATTACAATATATCTTTTTTGATCATCTTAGTCAGCAGGAAGTCGGCGAATTGATGGGTATTTCGCAAATGCATGTGTCTAGATTGCAAAGACGTTCTTTACGAAAACTAAGAGAAGTGTTGGAGTAAAGATATCAGAATATATCAAA
>DATGUH010000020.1:0-5367 GCA_035301445.1 Pseudogracilibacillus sp.
CACTCGATGATATTGTTAACGAAACTCAAATATCAAAGTATCATTTAACTCGAATCTTCCAACAATATACGCACATGGCTCCCATGAAGTTTGTTACTAAAGTAAGAATAGAACAAGCCTTGATGCTTTTAAAAGATAACAATCTCACCATAGATGAAATTGCTAAGAAGGTCGGCTATGCCAATGGTAATTATTTCAATAAAGTATTCCGTTCTTTTATCGGTGTTTCCCCTGGTAAATATCGTAACGGAAAAACCTTTTTACCTTTTGATCGCATTATTACAGATTAGCGATAACCAATTATGCCTCGGCAAGGGGGGGCAAGCGTTGGCCCGCATAGGCCGTGTTTAGCTTGTAATCGACTAGTTGTACAGTTTATCCCCCACTTACAATTCTTAGTTTCCTTCGAATGCTTGAAGTGGAGGTTTTACTGTTACACCGATAATGTGAAACTGCAATCAGAGGAGGAACGTAGGTCAGGAAGACGGTACTTTAGAGATGTAGCAGTTTTAGTCTGCTTCTTCTCTAGTTTCCCCCTTCGCCTTCCCTCTTGCAGTTTCTGGAAACAAGCTTTATTAATCCCAAACAGATTCACACTGAATACTATTCATTTGAGTTGTTATTGTTACCATTATTCCCCTCATTTGAATTACCGTTCTCCTCTTGATATTCATCTTCGCCATTTTCTTGATACTCGTCATTATTTTCTTCTTCATTTTCATTTTCCTGACCATCATTTTCCTGCTGGTCATTTTCGGTGTTTTCTTCATTCTCTTCTTGATTTTCGTCATTGTTTTCTTCTTCATTTTCCTCATTTTCTTCTTCTTCGTTCTCTTCGTCCTCTTCTGGTTCTTCTTCCGGTTCCGGTTCAGGTTCTGGTTCTTCATATTGTTCTTGCGGTTCTTGCACTGGTTGTGTGCCTTCTATATAAAGCTCTGAACCGATGGAAATGACACTATCAGGTTTTTCAAAGTCATCCATTAATGGGTCGGATATCTCAGACATTAACTTTCTAAAGATTTGCTTTGCGATATGTTGCGTACCGTCTTCAATAATATATTGTGGTTCACCATCTTTATTTTTAAAAGATGGGTATCCAGTCCAAACAGCTAGTGCATATTGTGGGGTATAACCTACAAACCAAGAATCAAGTAACCCACTATATATGCCGTACTCATTTCGAATATCTTCTGGAATATTTGTGGATCCAGTTTTTCCTGCAATCGGTAATTCAGGTACGTTGGCTTGGGACCCTGTTCCACTTGTAATAACAGTCTTCAGCATATCCGTTGTCATATAAGCGGTATAATCTTGCATAGCTTCGGTTGATTTATTTTCTTCCGGCTCCCACTCTTTTCCATCCGGATAAACTATTTTCTTTACTGAAAGAGGCTGGTTATACTCTCCTCCATTTCCAAATGCGGCGTAAGCTCCTGCCATTTGTAATGGAGATGCTCCGTCAAATCCTCCCAAAGAAGATGATTCATAAATAGGATCAATTTCTATACCTAAACCTTTAGCAAATTCTTGCGCCTTTTCTTCTCCTACTTCCTGAAAAGCTTTTAATGCAGGGATATTCCGAGACCACTCTAGAGCCCGTCGCATAGTGATACTTCCCCAATATTCGTTATCCCATTCTTTAATAGGCGTTCCATCACTATATTGATATTCTTCATCACTTAACATATGTGCTGTAGACCATTCAAGATGCTCTATTGCAGGAGCATAATCTAAGACAGGTTTAATTGTAGATCCTGGTTGCTGTTTAACGGCGGCTCCATAATTTGTATCTCGAATTGATTTGAAATTACGGCCTCCTCCAATAGCTTTTATATCACCTGTTTTTGTATCAATTAAAGCAATTCCTGTTTCGAAATCATCATCAGGATAAGGTATATCATCTGAATGCAGTACATCATAGACTGCCTGTTGTAATTCTGGTTCTACAGTAGTATAAATCTTTAATCCACCCTGATAGAATTCATCTTCTGATATAACTTCACCTTGTTTTATTAGTTGATCATAAACTGTATCTATAAAAGCGTTATAAGACGCACGAGTACTTTTTTCTTCATCATTCACATCTAACATATCTTCAATAGATACTGCTTTTGCTTCCTCAGCCTCTTCTTCAGAAATGATTTTATTATTAACCATGGACTGAATTACTTTATTACGACGTTGTTTGGCTCTTTCAGGATCTTTAATTGGATCATCTAAACTTGGCGCATTAGGCAGTCCAGCAAGCATAGCCATTTGTGATAAGTTTAAATCTTTTATATCCTTACTAAAATAGCTTTTAGAAGCAGTTTTGATTCCATATGATCCATTACCTAGGTACACATTGTTTAAATATAATTCTAGTATTTCGTCTTTGGAATATTCTCTTTCTAGTTCAATAGCAAGCCACGCTTCTTGTACTTTTCTTTCTAATGTTTTTTCTGAAGATAGCACACTTCGTTTGATGACTTGTTGTGAAATGGTAGAACCACCTTCTGATCCCCAGCCATGTTTAATATTTGCTAAAACAGCTTTCAAAATACGACGAAAATCAACACCATTATGTTTATAAAATCGTTTATCTTCAATCGATACGATCGCATCTTTCATCTCATCCGGTACATCTTCTATGTCTATTTGGACACGGTTTTCTTCGTCAAATACTGTCCCAATAAGCTCCTCGTCTTCGTTATAGATTTGAGTAGACAAAGGAGTTTCTAGATCACTGGCCTCTAATTTAGGCGTATTGAGAATCATATTAACTATTACTGCACCAATTACTATTGAAACTAGTAAAAAACTAGCTAGTAATATAAAAATAATTCTTTTCCACCATTTTCGCCTAGGGGATTTTTTCTTATTTTGTTGTTCGCTTTGTTTTTTTTCTGCTCTAGATGTATATTCTTTAGTCACTCATATTACCTACCTTTATATGCCAAATACTTCTTGATGAAATTTTAGGTATCTTTTCACAAGATAGTATATTACTATTCGCAAAATATTGCACCTTTCTGTATCAATTTTTTAAAACTTTCTCTTATTACTATTGTCTATACTAATTCCTCACCATCATATTTTTAAACACTTACGACCGCAATAGATTGTTTTTCTCCAGATAATAAGAATTTTTTCTTCACAATTTGTTCACTTATTTCTATCACCTTCTATTTATCATCTGATTTAATTGATAATAAATTAATATAAATGATTCTCAAATTTTGTCTGCTACAAAATAGATATAGATAAATAATTCTAACATGATTTCACTTGGTATATCTATCATAATGTTAGTAAAATTTGTAAATAGGATTTAGTTTCATTTTAACACAATTGAAATATTCATTTGTTATATTAGTAGTATCAACTTTTTAGAAGTTTAATATAATTCAGGAGGGTGTACATAAAATGGTAACAAAACAGTCTATTAGAAAGTATCTAGCACCAGCTGCGATTGCTACATCTATTGCAGTATTTAGTCCAGTTGGTATGGACAGTGCTTTTGCACATGGTGGACCGACCGAGGCAGAATCTACTACCGAAGTAGAATCTACTACTTCTGAATCAAATCAACAACAGGAAACAAATAATCGTGTTGTATTTGTATCTCAAACTTTAAGCGTTGGTGACTTACAACAACAGCTTCTAGACAAGGGATATGATATAAATGTAGATGGAATTAATGGGCCTCAAACAGAAAGCACATTAAGAGATTTTCAATCTAATCAAGGTATAGCAGTTGATGGTATTGTTGGTCCTGACACAATAAATGCCATTAATGGAAACAGTACAAATAACGGATCAAGTGGAGAAACTTCTGGAAGTGATAACGGAGCAGAAGCAACAACCAATGATAGTGACGTTATAAGTACAGCTCAAAGTCTTGTTGGTTCTCCATATGTTATGGGCGGAACGACTCCGAGCGGTTTTGATAGTAGTGGATTCGTTAATTATGTCTTTCAGCAACATGGAGTTGACTTGAATAGAACACACGCAGACATGTGGGCAAATAATGGAACACATGTAGACAACCCACAGCCAGGAGATGTTGTGTTTTTCGAGGGCACATACAAAGATGGTGTCTCTCATAGTGGTATTTATCTTGGAAATGGCCAAATGATCCATGCTGGTACAGAAGCAACAGGTGTTGAACAAACATCAACAGAAATTGACTACTGGTCTGATCGATATATTGGTGCAAAAAGATTTTAAAAATAAAAGCGGCTAGGACAATACTAGCTCAAATATAACAATGATGTTTATCTATAAAATATATGTCTGAACCTACGAAATTAGACTAATCATTTAAGTAAATCATTGACTGGTTTGTTTTCGGTATTCCGCCGGATTCAAACCAGTCAATTTTGCTTTTATTTACTTCGAATCACGTATCTGTTGCAATAGGATTCCCACTACAATTCTGATATTAAAAATCCGGAGTCAGAGTTTACTTACTCCGGATATCTCAATCAACCTGTTTGTTCATCTGCAAATTGGCTATTGTACAGATCGGCGTAAAAGCCATCCTTTTCCAACAGTTCACTATGGGTACCTTGCTCAATGACATCCCCTTGATCCATAACAAGGATATTATCCGCATCTTGAATCGTAGAGAGACGGTGAGCAATAACAAAGCTCGTTCTTCCTTTCATAATCCTATTCATCGCATCTTGTATATAAACTTCCGTACGTGTATCAACACTTGATGTTGCTTCATCCAGAATCATGATTGGTGGATCAGCAAGTATTGCCCGTGCAATCGTAAGAAGTTGTTTTTGTCCTTGTGAAATATTAGATGCATCTTCATTCAAAATTGTGTCATAACCATCTGGCAGCATTCGAATAAATTGATCTGCTTCAGCCGCTTTTGCTGCTTGGATTACTTCTGTCTCAGCTGCATTTGTCTTACCATATGCAATATTATCTCGAATCGTACCATTAAATAACCATGTATCTTGTAATACCATGCCAAAATGGGCCCGGATATCATGACGGGACATGGATTCTATATCTTTATTGTCCAGTTTGATGGCTCCACCATTTACTTCATAAAAACGCATGAGCAGATTAATCATGGTTGTTTTTCCAGCGCCTGTAGGACCAACAATTGCTACAGTCTGCCCTGGTTTCACATCAATATTCAAATCTTTCATTAATAACGTATCATCATAGCCGAACTGGACATGTTCAAATCGAACAGCACCATTTGCAGAGGTAATTTCTCCTGCCGGTGTTTCCGGAATTTCCTCTTCTTCATCAATTAACTGAAAAACACGTTCCGCTGCCGCAATCGTTTGCTGAATAATATTAGCAATATTGGCAATCTGGTTAATCGGTTGATTGAATTGTCTAGTATACGTAATAAATGCC
>DATGUH010000021.1:0-5486 GCA_035301445.1 Pseudogracilibacillus sp.
TTTAATCTCATCATACCCAGACAATCTGTCAAACTCATCTTTATAAACGAGATGTTCTCTGGTGAATTTCGTTGGTGAATCAATGCCTGCAACAGAGGCCATTTCAAATACACCTTGTCGCATCGTTACTAAGTAATTACAAGTACGGTACATTTTTTCTTGGATATTTAAACCTTGTTGCAACTTAGGGTCGGTGGTTGCTACTCCAGCTGGGCAATTATTTGTTTGACAAACAAGTGCCATGATACAGCCGACACTTAACATAAATCCTCGTGCAATATTGATTAAATCAGCTCCTAGGGCAAGTGCTATTGCTATTTTGTCTGGTGTAACTAATTGTCCTGAAGCAATAATATACGTTTGATCTCGAATGCCATATTTTTTCAGTAAGTCATCTACCAGTGGCAGTGCTGCAAAGGTAGGTAGCCCTACTGATTCCGCTAGTTCATAGTACGTTGCTCCAGTACCTCCATTCCCACCATCTACAGTGATGAAGTCTGGAACAATGCCCGTTTCTGCCATTACCTTAATTAATCCTTCTACTTGTTTTTCATTACCGACAACGATTTTCATTCCAACAGGTTTTTGGCCAATATCACGTAACTGATCTAAAAATTCTAATAAATCATAAGGGTCATCTAGACCTTGGAAACGGTTCGGACTATTAATTGTCTTCCACGGTTCTACATGACGGATTTCTGCAATTTCTTCCGTAACCTTTTGTCCTTCGACATGACCACCACGTGTTTTTGCGCCTTGAGCTAGTTTTAATTCAAAGGCTTTTATTTGGTCTATTTCACTTTTTTCTTTAAATTTTTCCCAGGAAAATTCACCGTCGTTTGTTCGAACTCCAAATAGTCCTGGGCTTATTTGTAACATGAGACTTACATCACTTTTTTGGTGATAAGGGGAGATACTACCTTCTCCTGTGTTCATCCATGTTTCGCCAGCCATTGCTAATCCTTTCGATAGTGCAGTGATGGCATGATCACCAAGAGAACCAAAACTCATCCCGGATTGACCGATGAAACCATTCAGTTTAAATGGGTGTTTAACGGTGTTTTTTCCAAGGATAATTGCATCATCATCTGTTAAGTAATAAGGGTCTAGAACACTATCTTCTCTGTGTTCTTTCCGACTGAATAGGTTTTCGTTATCAATGTAGTATAGTTTGGTTGGAATTTTTGGTTCTTGTTTAATTTTCAATTCATCACGTTGACTTGGAAACATATTATTTACAATGTAAATTCCTTTCTCAGAGAAATCACGTTCAGAACCATATCCTATCATTCGGCTGCTATATTTTGCTGCTTTATATACATATTCAAATTCCCTACGGTTAAAAGGTTTCCCCTCTGTATTATTATTAAATAAATACTGTCTTAATTCTGGTCCCATTTTTTCTGTGATGTAACGCACTTTACCTAGAATAGGATAATTACGCAGAATGGAGTGCTGTTCTTGTTGTGAATCAAATAAGTATAAGCGTCCGAAGATGTATATCGGGATAAATAAAATCATTAAAAGTATGAAAATGACGATAATTAAAAAAGTATACATATGAATCCTTCCTTTCTCGTTTTATATCCATTATATGATAGCGCTATCAAAATATAGTCTATATCAATATGTTCCTTACTTTATAATATTTAAACCTTTTTTTCATGACTGGAGAAGGAAATGATTGGATTATTTTTAGTTAAAATGGAATGTTTGAGTGAGAGAGGCAAATAGTTGGACAAAATTAGATTGAAATGAAGCAATATTTTACTACGTTTTGATCCGGATTTAACATGGAGCAAAATAAAAATACCTTATTACGTTTATGCTGCAAATACTTGGATAAAATGGATATTATACAACTGAATGATGAGGAGGAATCACATTGTCGGATGATGAAAATAAAACGAGGGATAAAGATGAAACTGATTTGTCCCGCCGAAGGTTCCTTAAAAATACAGGATATGTAGCAGGTGGAGCCATTGGTGGAGGAATACTCAGTTCACTCTTTGGCACCAACTTACTTGGAACGAAGCAACCTACAGAGGAAAGTGACTCGAGTAACGGGGCAGATACGTTCAATCGTGCGTTGATGTATTTTACCAGGAAAAAAGATTTTGACGTGCTGAGTGCGGCGACGGAAAGAATATTTCCGAAAGATGAAAATGGTCCTGGCGCCATCGATCTTGGAGTACCTTATTTCATTGATCATCAGTTAGCTGGTGGTTATGGAAATAATGAAAGAGAGTATACGATGGGGCCTTTTTCTGAAGGGACAGATTATCAAGGTTATCAATCTCCTTTGAAACGACATGAGATTTTTATGCAAGGGGTGCTGGCTTTGGAGAAAGAAAGCCAGGAAGAACATGGAGAAGCTTTTGTTGACTTGGATGGAGAGGATCAAGATGCTATTTTGGAAAAGTTTGAAGCAGATGAGATAAAACTTAAAAATGCGAGTTCTGCTTACTTTTTTGATCAACTTCGAACGGCAACGCTTTCTGGTGCTTATGCGGATCCTTTATATGGTGGTAACGCAAATATGGAGGGCTGGCAAATGAAGGAGTTTCCAGGGAATCAAATGACTTATTTGAAGGAAATTGAGAGTAAAGAATTTGTAGAATTGGAGCCTAAATCATTAAAAGATATGCTATAGATGAAGAGGAGCGAATAAAATGGCTGAGAAGTTAGATAAGGCGGAAGCAGTAGTGGTAGGAATTGGTTGGGCTGGTGGCATTATTTCTGCTGAACTGGCCAAAGAAGGTGTTCAAGTTGTTGGACTGGAAAGAGGCCAGGATAGATCAACTGAAGACTTTCAGATGGTTCATGATGAATATCGGTATGCCATCCGCTATGAATTAATGCAAGATTTGTCGAAGGAAACAACGACTTTTCGAAACAATCCGGATGAAACAGCACTGCCTATGCGGCAATTCGGTGCCTTTTTAATTGGAGATGGTGTAGGTGGAGCTGGTACACATTGGAATGGGGATACATGGTTTTTTTCGCCATATGATTTTGAGATAAAAACAAAAACGGAAGAGAAGTATGGAAAAAATAAAATTCCCGAAGAGTATACAATTCAGGATTGGGGGATTACTTACGACGAGCTGGAACCATATTATGAAAAGTTTGAGAAAATGGCTGGTACAAGTGGAGAACCGAATCCTTTGAGGCCTGAACGGACTAGGGATTATCCAACTCCGCCAATGAAAAGTACCCCTATGCTGGACAAGTTTGTGAAGGCTGCTAATAATTTAGACTTGCATCCATTCCGATTGCCGTCTGCTAACTTGTCTGAAAATTATACGAATCCAGATGGGCAAACGTTGAGTCAGTGCCAGTATTGCGGATTTTGTGAAAAGTTTGGTTGTGAATATGGTGCTAAGTCTACTCCGAATGTTACAGTGATTCCGACAGCTTTAGAAACAGATAATTTTGATTTGCGGACACATGCTTATGTAACAGGTATTCACCATGATGGAGAAAAGGCAACCGGCGTTCGATATGTCGATATGCAAACAGGAGAAGAATTCGACCAACCTGCGGATATTGTTGTACTCACAAGTTATACGTTGAATAATGCACGTTTACTATTGAATTCGGATATTGGACGGCCTTATGATCCAGAAACACAAACAGGTGTGATTGGAAAGAATTATTGTTATCATATTACACCATCGGTTACAGGTTTTTTTAAAGATAAATTTAATGCGGCTATGGGAGCTGGGGCTCTTGGTTCGACCTTGGATGATTATAACAATGATAATTTTGACCATTCAGACCTTGACTTTATCCACGGTGGCTCCATTACAATGAAGCAATTAGGAAAAAGACCCATTCTGGAAAATGTTGCTCCAAGCGATACGCCAAATTGGGGGAAAGAATTTAAACAAAAATCCATCGAGTATTTTAATCGTTCCATTCCTGTGACGTCGCAGGGAGCATCGATGCCACATCGGAATAACTATTTAAGTTTAGATCCAAAGTACAAAGATGCATTTGGAAATCCTTTGATACGGTTGACCTATGATTTTACCGAACATGATCATAAATTACATGATTATATTAGTGACCGATGTGCTGAACTATTAGAAGAAATGGGTGCTGAATTGGTCGAGCCAAGAGAGCTGACTGAGCACTTTGATATTGTTCCTGCGCACAATGATCATATTACCGGCGGTGTAATTATGGGAGATGACCCGGATACATCTGTTTTAAATAATTATTTGCAGATGTGGGATATGGATAATATTTTTGTAATTGGTGCTTCGGCATTTCCTCATAATGGAGGATATAACCCGACAGGGACTGTTGGAGCGTTGGCTTACCGTGCAGCTGAAGGGATTTTGAAGTACAGAGAAGAAGGTGGACAGCTGGTATAAGCGACAGTAAATTTATAGTAGAGACATTTAGGCATTAGAGGTATTCTCTGGTGCCTGTTTTGTTTTGACTTGTATTCTTTTCGTAATTATGTGACTATGATAGTAACTTTTAAATGTATTTGTGAATATTTTCACATATGAATCATATTATAGCGTATAAGGGAGGGACTCGAAGTAATTTAATTTTATATATTATGTGAAAAACTTCACAATGATAGCGCTTCTTTCGCAAAGGAATGCCTTACTTTATAAAGGGAGGGATTTTAGATGGGGGATATCTAAGTTTTGTTTGTTATGTGAATGTTTTCACATGAAAATGCAACATCAATTTAGAGGAGGGGGATACATGAATAAGTTAAAATTACAAAATTCGTTGTATGATTTTTTAGTCGAAGATATTGGAGATCTTGATGTAACTACAGATTCTATTTTTCCAGCTGATGTGATGGGTGAGGTTCATATGATAACGAAGGCATCGGGGGTGTTTTGCGGAGCAGATATTATAAAGACTGGTTTTGCTATATTAGATGCCAATGTACATGTGCGGTTATTTGTGAAGGATGGAGATGCAATTGTTACAGGTCAGCAATTGGCCGTTATATCTGGAAGTGTGAATTCGCTTTTAAAGGCAGAGAGGGTGGTCTTGAATTTAGTTCAAAGAATGAGTGGAGTTTCTAGTTTAACGAAAGAGGCAGTACGAACGTTGGACAGCACACATACGAGAATTACGGATACGAGAAAGACAACACCTGGACTACGTATGTTAGAGAAATATGCTGTTCAAGTTGGCGGGGGCTTCAATCATCGATATGGACTTTATGATGGAGTGATGATTAAAGATAATCATATTGCTTTTGCTGGGTCGATTATGAAAGCGGTTGAAACTGTTCGCGAAAACATAGGGCATATGGTGAAGGTCGAGGTGGAGACTGAAACAAAAGAGCAGGTGCTGGAAGCTGTTGAAGCGGCTGCAGATATTATTATGTTCGATAATCAATCACCTGAGGAAATGAAGAAATTATTGGAACTAGTGCCTGAATTTATAACAACGGAGGCATCTGGTGGTATTCAAATGGAAAACCTAGCAAGCTATCAAAATACAGG
>DATGUH010000022.1:0-8589 GCA_035301445.1 Pseudogracilibacillus sp.
TCTGGATACGCTGTGTCTAACTTAGAAGAATTGGAAAATGTGGATCAAGGCTATTTTAAAAATGTAGTTATCCCATATTTCAAAGCTTACAATTGGTGGTTAAATAATATTAGTATAGGTGTAAAAGGTGGAGACTTTTATGATGCATTTGCTAAATACTATCCACAAGAATCATATGGATGGGAACTATGTCCTGGACACTTAACATCTGATGAAGAATGGATGAGTTCCCCTTTCTATGAAGGATCAGATGCCATTGTCCAAAACGGCAGCATCTTCCAGGTCGATTTTATCCCAGTACAAAAAGAACATAATGGTATTTCAGCAGAAAGTACAATCGCTTTAGCAGATGAAGACTTGATTCAAGCAATTAAAGAACAATATCCACAATTGTGGGAGCGTATTGAAGCGCGCAAAATGTATTTAAAAGAACAGTTGAATATAGAGCTAAAATCTGAAGTGCTACCACTTGCTAGTACGCTAGGGTATTATCGTCCATTTTTATTAAACTCAGAAAAAGCACTCGTCATTGATAATGATAAATAAAAAATAGAACAGTTTTATTTTTAACATTTGATATAAAACCATATGAACACTTTTTCAAATGAAAACAAACATTATAAAATTGGAGCCATGCACATGTACAAATTAATAGCGATTGATATAGATGGAACATTAATCAATGATAATGAAGAAATAACACCACGTGTCAAAGATACTATACGCAGCGTTCGTGAAAAGGAAATTAAAGTTGTGCTTGTTACCGGTCGACCAATAGGTGGTGTGAAAAACATTATTAAACAATTAGGTTTAAATGAAGAAGATGATTATGTCATCACATACAATGGTGCCTTTGTACAAAATACGAATACTGGGGAAATCGTTGATCAAAATTTTCTAACGTATGATGATTTGGTCACCTTATATAACCTTAGTATTGATTTAGACTCCCCAATGCATTATTTTGATATAAATCATATTTATACACCTAGTAAAGAAATTAATAAATATACAATATATGAAGCATATGCAAATGAAATACCTTTATTCTATAAACCAATTAATGAAGTTGCCAAAGATATGCAAATTCCTAAAATTATGTTTATCGATGAACCAGAACGTTTAGATAAAACGATAAAAGCAATTCCAAGAACAGTGAAAGACAAATATATGATGGTAAAAAGTGCTCCCTTTTTCTTTGAGATTTTACATCCAAAAGTAAGTAAAGGTGTAGCTTTAAAACAATTAACAGAAAAATTGTCTATTCAACCTGAAAATATCATGAGTATTGGTGATGGAGATAATGATGTGAGCATGATTGAATTTACTGGATATGGAGTTGCAATGGCAAACGCTAGTCAAGCAGTGAGAAAAATAGCAGACTATCATACATTATCAAACGAAGAAGATGGTGTTGCACATGCGATTGAAAAGATAGTATTAGAGAGTAACTGATATAATTTTAGTGGAAAAGCCGATTAAGACTTTTCCACTTTTTATTTGCAAAGCATAGGAGAACTTTAGCGGTTTAAAATCCTAATTGTGATCTTGTAACAGTAAGCGCATAGCCTTTGTCGAGCGCACTAAAAAAACCTCTGCACACAGTTTTTATACTGTATACAGAGGTATATATCCGAAATAAGCATAGGAGATTTCAAATATATTAGATAACGTATTTTTCTTCTTCAATAACCGCTTTAGCGATTTCACGTTTTTTAGCAATAACATTCGTTGGGTCATGACGAGTAAGCTTACGAAGAGATGATAACATCATGCGTAAGTTATCTCCTTCTTCTACAGCAATCAAGATTTCTTTTGCATCTGCTTCAATTTTGTTAAATGCTTCTTGAACATATACTTGTGTATAAAGAAGCTTTTGTTGATGCTTATCTGCTCCATCTTTATTGATTGCTTTTTCCGTTCTTAAGATTGCAGCTTCCATATTATAAACAGCTGCTGCCATGTCAGCTAAGTTAGATAAAATCTCTTGTTCATTTTCAAGTTTTTGCATGTATTTCTGAGCTGCTAAGCCAGCACCAAGTAGAACAATTTTCTTTGCGTTTTTCAGCAAATGCTTTTCTTGCTCTAATGGTTCTGTACCAACTTCTTCTGGCATCATCATCATAATTTCTTCTTGTAAATTTTGAGCTGCTTCAAATAATGGCAATTCGCCCTTCATTGCTTTTTTAACCAAAGTACCAGGTACAATTAAACGGTTAATTTCATTCGTTCCTTCAAAAATACGGTTAATTCTAGAATCACGATACATACGAGCAATTTCATACTCTTCCATGAAACCATACCCACCGTGCATTTGTAGGGCTTCATCAACAGTGTAATCCATTAATTCAGTACAAGTATACTTATTCATGGAACACTCAATTTGATATTCTGCAATAGCTGCAGCCACTTCACGTCCATCTTTTAATTGTTCATCTGTTAAAGCACCCATACGTTGTTCGAATAAACCAACGGTACGATAAACAGCACTTTCATTTGCGTATGTTTCAGCTGCCATAGTACCTAGTTTTTCTTGTGTTAATGAAAAGCTAGAAATTGGTGTGTTGAACTGTTTACGTTGGTTTACATAGCTGGAAGCAAGTTCAATTGCTCTTTTAGAACTTCCAACACCACCGATTGCCAACTTATAACGTCCAACGTTCAAAATGTTAAAGGCGATTTTATGCCCTTTTCCTTTTTCACCAAGCAGATTTTCTACTGGAACTTCTGCATCTTCCAAAATTAAAGTTCTAGTAGATGAACTCTTAATGCCCATTTTATCTTCCTCAGGACCAACAGATACGCCTGGATAGTCACGTTCTACAATAAATGCTGAGAATTGATCTCCGTCAATTTGTGCATAAACGACGAATACATCAGCAAATGCAGAGTTAGTAATCCACTGTTTTTCACCATTTAAAACGTAGTGAGTTCCTGCTTCATTCAATACAGCAGTAGTTTTTGCACCAAGTGCGTCCGAACCAGAACTAGGCTCCGTAAGTGCATAAGCAGCAAGTTTTTCACCTGTTGCTAATTGTGGTAAATATTTTTCCTTTTGTTCATGATTACCAAAAAACACAATCGGCAAAGTACCGATACCAACGTGTGCACCATGAGTTACAGAGAACCCACCTGCTCGTGCGAATTTTTCCGTAATAAGAGATGAACTGATTTTATCTAGATTAAGTCCACCGTACTCTTCTGGAATATCAGCACTTAGTAAACCTAATTCTCCTGCTTTATGGAGCAAGTCAACTGAATTATCAAATTCATGATTTTCCAGTTTATCAATTAACGGAAGTACCTCTCCGCCAACAAAATCTTCTGTTGTTTTGGCAATCATTTTATGTTCTTCATTAAAATCTTCTGGCGTGATCACATCTTCTCCCGTTAAATCTTCTATTAAAAATGCGCCACCTTTAAATAGCTTCTCTGTTTTTTCACTCATTTTTAACTTCCTTTCTATTAGTGAATTGATAAAGAGACTTTCAAAGTCTCTATTGCATCATTCAGATTCTCACTTGGGCTAATTCTGCCAATCGTTTTCACCTTAAGCAAAACCAGCCCAAGTAAGCAATCAATTTTCATAAGTAACTATTCAGCATTTCATTCTCAAAACTGATTAGTTGCTTAAATTAATTCAAATACACCAGCAGCTCCCATACCGCCACCAATACACATCGTAACTACACCGAATTGTTCATTACGACGTTTCATTTCATGAATGATTGATAAAGTTAATTTCGTACCTGTCATGCCAAGTGGGTGACCAAGTGCAATAGCTCCACCATTCACATTCACTTTTTCAGGGTCAAGTCCAAGTGTACGAATAACTTGCACAGACTGAGATGCAAAAGCTTCATTTAGCTCAAACAAGCCAATATCAGAAACTTCTAGACCTGCTAATTTCAATGCTTTTGGCACTGCTTCTACTGGTCCGATTCCCATTACTTCTGGAGGTACACCAGCTACCGCAAAGGAACGGAATTTCACCATTGGTGTTAAGCCTTCAGCTTCCGCCTTTTCACGATCCATAAGCAGTACAGATCCTGCACCATCACTCATCTGTGATGAATTCCCAGCTGTAACAGATCCTGTCGTTGAAAAAGCTGGGCGCAATTTACCTAGCACATCAACGGTTGTTCCCGGACGTACTCCTTCATCCATGTCAAAAGTAAAGGATTTTTCTTCAATTTTACTTTTTGCACCGATAACACGACTTTTCACTTCGACAGGGACAATTTCGTCATTAAATTTACCTGCCTTAATAGCTGCTTCTGCCCGCTTGTGACTTTCTGCAGCAAACTCATCTTGGGCTGTACGAGATACATCATAACGATTAGCTACTTCTTCAGCAGTATGCCCCATCGTCATATAATATTCCGGTGCTTCTATTACGAGTTTGGAATTTGGTTTAATCACATGTCCACCCATCGGAATCAAACTCATCGATTCTGCACCACCTGCTAGTATCGTATCACTGTGACCAAGCATAATACGCTCAGCACCGTAAGCAATACTTTGCAAGCCCGATGAACAATAACGGTTAATGGTGATTGCTGGTGTTTCCTTTTTCAATCCAGCTAGACCAGCGATATTATTCGCCATATTCATACCTTGTTCTGCTTCTGGCATCGCATTACCAATAATGACATCATCAATATTTCCATCATAATTATCCGCGCGTTTTAACGTTTCTTTTATCGTAAGCGCACCTAAATCATCTGGTCTTGTATCTGCAAGAGAACCTTTTTTCGCCCTGCCTACAGGGGTTCTGGCTCCCGCTACAATGACTGCTTCTTTCACAATAATTCCTCCTTTTAAAAAATTACCTGCCGTTCCATCTATTTAGTTACGCAGCGGCTTACCTTTTACAAGCATATGTTGCATACGCTGTTGTGTTTTTGGTTCACCAATCAAGCTCAAGAATGCTTCACGTTCTAAGTCAAGAATTGTTTGTTCATCTACTAGCGTACCTTCTTTAATACGTCCACCAGATAAAACATATGCTATTTTTTCTGCAATTTTAAGATCATGTTCTGATGCATAACCACTTAATTGTAGACCTTTTGCACCAAGAAGCATTGCTGCATAGCCTGAGTCACCAACAACAGGTACTTTTTCATGGTCTGGCGCTGTGTAACCCGCTTGTGCAAGCCCACGTACACGCTGCTTAGCATCATGTAACAAATGATCTGGGTTAACACTGATACCATCATGTTTATCAAGGAACCCATTCTCGCGAGCTTCTTCTGCTGAAGTCGAAACAGAAGCCATTGCTACTCTTTCAAAAACAGTATTGGCAACTTGAGAAATGTCTAAATTCACACCTTCTGGCATGTCACGCAACATCTTCAAATAAAGCTCTTTTGTACCGCCTCCGCCTGGGATGAGGCCAACACCTGCTTCTACAAGACCAATATATGCTTCTGATGATGCTTGCACACTTGCTGCAGGCAATGTCACTTCAGCACCACCGCCCAGCGTCATTTGGAAAGGCGCAGTAACGACTGGTTTGTTCGCATATTTAATGTTCATCGCCATGTTTTGGAATTGGCGAATAACCATGTCTAATTCAAAGAAGTTATCATCTTGGGCTTCCATTAACATAAGTGCAAGGTTCGCACCGACACAGAAGTTTTTCCCTTGGTTACCAATGATCATTCCTTCATAGTTTTTCTCTACTTCTTCTATCGATTGATTAATCATTTGAATAACATCAAGGCCAATAGAATTGTTAGGAGATGTAAATTCAAGCAATGCTACACCGTCACCAACATCTATTAAACTAGCACCTGTATTTTTCTTAATCACATTACCAGAATCTTTTAGACGTTTAATATGAATCTCTTTCGGATTGAAGTCAATCTCTTTATATTCTCCTGCATCATAATAAAATACTTTATTATTTTCTTCTTTATAAAAGGATTCATTTCCGTCAGCAATAAATTTCTCCAACCATTCTGGGAGCTTTTCACCGTCTTCTTTCATACGTTCGATAGATTCTTGAACGCCGATTGCATCCCATGTTTCAAATGGTCCAAGTTTCCAACCGAATCCCCACTTCATAGCGTTATCGATTTCAGTAATATTATCTGCAATCTCGCCAAGCAACTCTGCGGAATAAAGCAATGTAGGCTTTAAAATATCCCAGAGAAAATCGCTCGCTTTATCGCCTTTTTGACTGATTAGTGTTTTAATTTTCTTTTTCGTACCTTTTTGCTGTTTAGCCGCTTCAACTGCTGCTGTTTTTAGCTTGCCACGGTCTTCATACTCCATTGTTTCTGGATTAAGCTGTAATATGATACTCTTACCGTCTTTATCTTTTTTCTTCTGATAAAAACCTTGTTTTGCTTTCGCTCCAATCCAGCCGTTTTCATTCATTTTTTGCATGAATTCTGGAATTTCAAATACTTTCTTTTCATCGCCTTCTACTTTATCGTAGGCATTTTTTGCGACATGGATAAATGTATCCAATCCAACAACATCCAGTGTGCGGAATGTCGCACTTTTTGGTCTACCAATTAACGGCCCTGTAATAGAATCCACTTCTCCAATGGATAGGCCAGCTTTTAACATTTCTTTTACGGTAATTTGCAAACCGTATGTACCAATTCTGTTACCAACAAAATTCGGTGTGTCTTTTGCTTCTACAACACCTTTACCTAATTTATCTTCACAGAACTGTTTCATAAACCCAAGTACATCTTTATCTGTGTGTTGAGTCGGGATTACCTCTAACAATTTCAAATAGCGCGGTGGGTTGAAAAAGTGCGTCCCTAAAAAATGCGCTTTCATATCATCTGAACAATCCTCGATCATTGCTTCTACAGAAATACCTGAAGTATTTGAACTCACAATAGATCCAGCTTTACGATATTTATCAACATTTGCAAAAACTTGTTTTTTAATATCTAAATTTTCAACAACAACCTCAATAATCCAATCTACTTCCGACAATTTCTCTAAGTCATCAGACATGTTTCCAATCTCTATTTTTTCCAAAGATTTCTTCGATGTGATTGGAGACGGATTTTGTTTGAGTAGTGCCTTTTTACTTGCAGCTGCCAATTTGTTACGTACAGCCTTGTCCTCTAAAGTTAAACCCTTTTTCTCCTCTGCTTCTGTCAACTCATTTGGAACGACATCAAGCATAATCGATGGAATCCCTACGTTTGCCAAGTGCGCTGCAATACTAGACCCCATGACACCGGAACCAAGAACTGCAGCCCGTTTAATGCTTTGACTCATGAAATAATCCTCCTTACATCATTGTAATTGCATTTGAATGAATCATCATTATTATCTTTGAATGAATCGTCATTCATTATGTGCTTAAAAAAAATACAACTTCTATTGTTAACTATAAATCATCTGAGGATATTTTTCAATGATTTATATGCAAACGCTTTAAATTTTTATGTCTTAATACGAACAATGTGCTATAAACAAGTTATAACGGATGCTATTTTTTAGAAAAATATTAATTAAAGCACCTATATAAACAATTCCATAATAAAAGTTTACTTCTTTATGAGAGAATTTTTCCCAAAACATTTATCGTAGTTTAGTTGCAATTAAATATAATATTTGGTTTTAAATACTTTCCTAAAAGTAATGAGCTGGTAAAAAATAAGGTTGATTTTCTTTTAAAGATTTTTAAAAGACAGGTTTATTCATGATGATTATCATTGTTTTGTACATGTTCTGGTAATTGTTTTTTAATTTCTTGCTCTACATTTGCCATCCCGCTTAACCATAATTCAACTAGTTTCACCCCATCAATTAATTCAATGTCTAATCCTTTAGCATACTGCTTTGCAGCGGATGTAAACGAACTAGTAGTAATAACATACCCGCCTTTTGCATCTGCTTTTTCGATGTTAGAATGAATAAGAGCAATAGGGTCAAATGGAATATCCTTTCGAGAACACTTAACTTGTCCCAAAAACAACCCTTCCTCTGTTCGATGTTCAAAATCTACGCCAAAGTCTTCAGTAGATGGTGAAACCCAGGTTGATCCACCTCGCGCTTCTTTAAATAAATCCGCAACAAAATGTTCGAACATTAAAGGATCTTCTTTTATAAAGTTTGAAGAATACGTAGGGGGATTTTCAGCACTTTCAGTTTTAAAACGAATATACAAACCCATGGCAAGTGTTGTTTTCATTTCTTCACTTAAATGAACATGTTGAGCAATTAAAGAAGTTTGGTAAGTATTTTTTCGTTTTGTTAATCGGAAATGAATGAAAGATACTATTAAAATTATAGCTAATATAGATTCAAATATAATCATTTTTTCGCCTCCAGTACCTTTATTGGCAAATATACAAATAATTATTCAGCCCATTGTTCGCGTACTTCAGCTAAAAGGTAAATGATGATATCGGTTGATTGATTGATTTAGCAATATCAGTCATGCAGAAAATTGGCTATTGTGATTATGATAAGAGATAATTTAGATACAGGAGGGAAAAAGAAGTATTAGATATTTCCCGAAAATGACGCTTGCGCTTTGAAGAAGTGTATGAACAAAGACAATTGGGCAAAACATAACATTAAACTACTCTGTGAAAAAGGATCGCCATC
>DATGUH010000023.1:0-4136 GCA_035301445.1 Pseudogracilibacillus sp.
CCTATTTATGAACAACTCAAAAATGAAATTATCATTGGCATTGCTAAAAAACAGCTTGTTCCTGGAGAACGACTTCCATCCGTTCGAGCGTTAGCAAGTGATATCGGTATAAACTTGCATACTGTTAATAAAGCGTATCAGCAACTGAAGCAGGATGGATTTCTTCAGATTCACCGTCAGCGTGGTGTTGTCATTCATCCAAATGGTGCCCCACCTGCTGATGAAGTTTTTAAACAAGGGCTGTCTAATTCCATCAAACCAATGCTCGCTGAAGCAATGGCCAAAGGTATGACCAAGGAGCAAATCGAAGCATTATTGCAAGAAATTTATCTGACTTTAGAGGAGGACGCTTAAAATGAATGGAGGATTCATAAGTATATGGGCCAGTTTAATCATTGTTGGATTATTTATGCCGTTCATTCCTTATATGACACGTAAAACGGAGAACTTTGGCATATCAATCCCTGAGCATTTATATAATCGAATGGACTTTAAAAAGATGCGGAAAAAATATACCTCCTATCTGTTCGTTGTCTTCGTGCTACTGTTGATTATCGCTAGCTTATTATTTTACATGTTGCCTGAAAAGTTAAGCATACTTTTCATTTCGATAGTTATAATGCTGGAATTAGTGGCTAGCTTTGTTCTTTATTTGTGGTTTCATTTTGAAATGAAAAAAATAAAGCAAAGTGAAAATTGGACACAAGAAAATAAACAAGGAGTCGTCATTGATACAACCTTTCGCGACGAAAAACTAACCCATTCCAATTGGTGGTTTCTCGTACCAGGTATGATTATATTGGGAACGATTATTTTTACAAATTTCATGTATGACCAAATTCCAAATGAAATTCCGATGCATACGGATTTTTCCGGCAATGTAAGATACGATAATAAAACGATTGGAAACATGCTTTTAATGCCAGCCATGCAACTCTTTATGCTTGGGATGTTTTTATGTATCAACCTAGTTATTAAACATTCCAAACAACAGCTTAGTGGAGCAAATCCTGATCGATCTAAATTTCAAAACGTTCTTTTCCGTAGATATTGGTCATTATATATGATTTTATCTAGTTTGCTGATGGTACTATTATTCGGCTTTGTCCAAATTACATTTATTTATCCAACACTTGAAACTTATACAGAACTAGTCATTACTGTTACGATCATTATCCTTCTACTCGGTACCATTTTGTTGTCTATTAAGACAGGGCAAGGTGGCAGCAGGATTAAAATAGAAGATAAAGAAGTCAATAAAAACATTGACCGTGATGATGATCGCTATTGGAAATTAGGCCAATTTTACGTCAATAAAAATGACCCGTCTATTTTTATAGAAAAACGATTCGGTGTAGGCTGGACAAATAATTGGGCACATCCATTATCATGGGTTTTCATTGTTGGCATAATCGCTTTACCTATTATAATCGTTAGTATTTTAATTTATTTATAGAAAGGAAGAACAAATATGGATTCATCCAATTTATTTATGATTCTTGCACCATTTATTATTATTCAAGTTATTTTGCTCATAACAGCGCTCGTTGATTTAATTAAACGCCCGCAAACCCTCGGCCCCAAATGGTTATGGGCTATCATTATTATTTGTATTAATATATTAGGCCCGATTTTGTATTTTATCATCGGCAGAAAGGAAAACTAACGTATGTTACTTACAGCCAAATTTTTAACTAAAAAATATCATCATGATTTCGCTGTAAACGAGCTTTCTTTTTCTCTTGAAGATCATAATTGTATTGCACTAATAGGGCCAAACGGTGCTGGAAAAACAACGACACTTCGAATGCTCGCAGGTTTAATTAAACCAACTGCTGGAACCATTTCTTTTTTGAATAATATAGATGATTTCAGACCTTTTATCGGTTATTTACCACAGCACCCTGTTTTTCACGAGTGGATGACTGGCGAGGAATATTTAATTTATGTTGCCAGGCTTTCGAAGATGAATAAAAAGACAGCAGTAAAACGGGCACATACTTTATTACGTGACACGAACATTTTTAAGGCAAAAGATAAGAGGATTGGCACTTATTCTGGTGGGATGAAACAACGACTTGGTATCGCACAAGCATTGATACATCAGCCGAAGCTACTTATCTTGGATGAACCAGTATCAGCACTTGATCCTGTTGGCCGAAGAGAAGTACTTACTTTGATAGAAAATTTAAAAAAGAAAATGACTATTTTGTTCTCTACCCATATATTGTCTGATGCAGATGAGGTATGTGATGATCTATTGCTTCTCCACCAAGGAGAGCTTGTCGAATCCGGATCCATGTCTGTACTTAGAAAAAAATATGAATCATCCAAAATTGAAGTTACTTTTATGGAGGATAATGAACAGATACACAATGCATTACTATCACTACAAACGGTCACTAATGTATCGAAGGTTAGGCAAACGTATCATTTAACCGTTAATAGTTTAAACAAAGCAAGACAAGAAGTTTTTCAAGCAGCACTGGAACAAGACTGGTCCATCACAACTTTTCATATTAATCAGGCATCACTGGAAGATATGTTTATGAAGGCGGTGAAAGCATAATGCAGTGGTATACAATCTTCGAAAAAGAGTTAGTTGAAAATTGGCGAAACAGGAAATGGATCTGGGTGCCGTTAGTTTTTATATTGGTTGCAGTTATGGATCCAGTCACCTATTACTTTTTACCACAAATTATTGAGTTATCAGGTGGGCTCCCAGAAGGTGCTGTCTTAGAAATGCCAAAAATGCAACCTGCAGAAGTTGCCGCAACAAGCCTTGAATCACTGAGTACCTATGGCATTGTTATTCTTGCATTGTTTACGATGGGTGCCATAAGTGGGGAAATAAAAAGCGGAGTCATTGAAATGATACTTGTTAAACCAGTCAAATACAGTCATTATATTACTGCAAAATGGTCAGCAAATGCTCTCCTTATTTTAACAGCTCTATTTTTGGGTATCGGTTTGTCTTGGTATTATGTGAATTTATTATTCGGTAAATTATCTGTGGCTTCATTTTTTCTTACTGTTTTATTATTTGTTCTATGGTTCTGTCTATTTTTGAGTATTTCTTTGTTTTATAATGTTTTGTTCAAAGCACCTGGAGCAGTAGCAGCATGCACTATCGGTACTTATTTTCTAATGAATTTTGCCGATATGATAATGGGTAACAAATGGTCTTGGTTTCCAAATCAAATGTTTAGCCATTTACAGGAAGTACTTATGACTAAGCATGTGACAGGAGATGTTTGGGGAACGGCTTTCATCATGTTGCTTACTACTGTTATACTATTAGTAATAGCAATCACAATCTTCAGAAAGAAAGAAATCAGCCATTAAAGAAAGGATAATGAAGGATGAAGCTAAACGCTATCGTGCTTTTTGACGGAGAATGTTTATTTTGCAATAAAAGCGTTCAGTTTATTATAAAACATGATCCTAATGCTTATTTTAGCTTTGCTTCCTTACAAAGTTCGCCAGGGAAAAATATAAAAGAACAATATAATATTCCGGAATCACTTGATAGTCTTATACTTATCGAAAACAATCGTTATTATGATGCATCAACTGCCGCCTTACGTATTTGTAAAAAATTGAACGGTATATATAAATTAGGAGCATTGTTCTTAGTTATTCCTAAACCTTTAAGAGATGCTGCATATCATGTAATAGCAAGAAGACGTCATAAAATAAGGAAGCAGGAAACGTGCCCTATACCAAGTCCTGAGGAAAAGAAACGTCATTTAAACAGCTAAATATAAGCACAATTTCTATCCTCCTATCATAGGCTTTCTCATAAGTGTTGATTAAAAATGGAAGGTGAAAATTAAATGGAAAATATTTTATTAATCGGTGGAGACGCGAGAAGTATCGCTGTCATTCATTCCTTGTATGAAAAGGGTTATTCAGTAAACGTCCTCGGATTTGAACAATGTGATTTACTAGATAATCGCATAACACAACTCCCTTCTTCTACAACGGATTTTTCAACGTATGATGTAATTATCCTTCCAGTAGACGGGGTTGATCCTAACGGAAAAGTAAACTGTCCTTATAGTGATAAGGGTTTTACTTTAACGAAAGAAATCATTAACAATACAGCGGAACATTGTAAAGTTCTCAGTGGAATT
>DATGUH010000024.1:0-5817 GCA_035301445.1 Pseudogracilibacillus sp.
TGCTGTTTATTTACATGGACTTTGTGCAGAACAGTGGGTCGAAAATAATAGTGAAGCAGCTATGACAGCAAGCGATTTTGCAAAATTATTGCCTAAAGTGTTACGGAAAATACAAACGTAGGTAAGTGTTCATTTTAATCATTTATTTAGCAAACTATTTCCATAGTAATATAATGAATCTTTTAAAATCGTTTACTTGTTTGCCGAAAGAGATTGTTTCTGTATATAATCATTAAAAGAGATAAACAAATTATGGAGAGGGGAACGAATATTCATGACAGATATTGCAAAAATGATTGATCATACATTGTTAAAACCTGATAGTACAAAGGAAATGATAGAAGAAACTTGTAAGGAAGCGATGGATTACAAGTTCGCTACTGTCTGTATCCCGCCATCTTGGGTAAAAACTGCAAACAAGATGTTAAAAGATTCGGATGTCGGCATTACAACAGTAATTGGTTTTCCACATGGTGTGACTAGCACAATTACAAAAGTTGTTGAAACACGTGACAGTATTGCGGCTGGAGCTACTGAAATTGACATGGTAATTAACATTGGTTATTTAAAATCAGGAAATAACGAAGCAGTCCAGACAGATATCGCTCGTGTGAAAGAAGCAACTCAAAATAATGCCATTTTAAAAGTAATCATAGAAACTGGTTATTTAACAGATGAAGAAAAAGTTACCGCTTGTCAACTAGCTAAAAAAGCGGGCGCAGATTTTGTGAAAACATCTACCGGATTTGGCCCGGGTGCGGCAACTGTTTCCGATATAGAACTCATGCGTAAAACTGTCGGGCCGGATTTAGGCGTGAAAGCATCCGGTGGTGTTCGGGATCTTGCTACAGCGGAAGCAATGATTAATGCAGGAGCTACGCGTATCGGTGCTTCATCTGGGATAGCTATTGTATCCGGTAGTAAAGGGGACAGCGATTATTGATCCGATCCCAACTCGTATCTAAATTGTTAAAGGTTTTAATAAATTAAATATGGAGCAAATAATTATAATTCCGTTTCAGTTTAATATTGAAATGGAATTATTTTTTTATGGTTCTAACATATTAGTTTTAGAAAATAAAAACATACGCGAAGTCCTATTTTGTTATCGATTGCACTAACCTGGTTAATCCATATTACGGAACAAATGATAGTTTTGACCTCACACGACCAGACTTTTGTTGAGCAGATAGCTGATGATGTGTGCGTGCTTGAGGATTTGGAGTTAAAGCTTAGAATTTAATGTTTAAGAAGCAGGAATTACCCTGCTTCTTATAGTTTTCTATTTAGTTTAACCGAAATAGAGGTTATATTGATAAAAAGTGTTCAATCTTATCAAACAGAATCTGTTGAACTTAGCTTAGCAGTTACCGTTATTGAAAAAACTGTTAAAAATATGCTGAACATGGAAAGGTTGTTATACATGGATAAAAAGCACATCTTTGTAACATTAGAAGAATGACTAGATTTGGAAGATGAAATAACAATTTGCATATTATCAGATGGATAAACTTTATGAGAGAGGATCCAATAGCAGTAAAATATTGGATTGAATTACTGAATATCATTATATTTTATTGAATAAGGAACTTGAACTTATGAATTAAAAGATGAGAAGAATGGACAAGCATGAAGTTACCTTATTCCGGAAAATATATTGCTGATGTGTCGGCTAATGAAGGGAGAAATCGAATCAAATGTATGGTTAAAACATCATCTGTATTCAGATTTCATCTATGTAAGTGCCGCAGCAGGAGAAATCAATCCTGAAACCTCAGCCTATGTTTTTATAAATGAAGAGCAAAATATATAAAAAGAGATTGAAAGGAAGAAAATCAGTGGAACAGCAAATAAATGTTTTAGTCATTGAAGACGATAATGATATAAATCAATTGCTTTGTAGAATTATTAAAAAAAGTAACTATTTCCCGCAACCAGCCTATTCTGGAACAGAAGCATTAATTTATTTAGAAAAGAAAAATTGGGACTTAGTTTTGTTGGATTTGATGCTTCCAGGTATGACAGGGGAAGAAATACTTGAGAAAATCACGTCAAAAGATTCTATTCCTGTCATTATTATTTCAGCCAAAAGCGAACAACAGACAAAAGTTAAAGGTTTGCGATCTGGAGCAGATGATTTTATTTCAAAGCCTTTTGATGTAGAAGAGGTATCTGCACGGATTGATTCGTTACTGAGAAGATACAAACGAGCCATTGAAGCTCCAAAGAGAAATCAGGTAGTCCATAAAGATATTCAACTAGATTTGGATGCAAAAATGGTTGTTGTTAACGGTATAAGCCTTACATTGACCGTCCGTGAATATACAATATTAGTTCTCCTTATGACATCTCCTAACAAAGTATTCTCAAAATCTAATCTATTTGAAAGTGTATGGAATGAACCTTTCCACGGGGATGACAATACAGTAAATGTTCACATGAGTAACTTACGAAACAAACTTTCTAAAGCAAATCCAAACGAAGAGTATATAGAAACCATTTGGGGAATGGGCTACCGTCTTAAATCTTAAGGATTTCTTAAGAGTTTTTTTAAGCTTTTCTTATGATTTATGCCCCATACTAAATGTAGATTCAACAAGGAGGTTAACCAGATGAGTAAACATGTTTTAAGAACCAATAATCTTTCAAAAAAGTATAGCGATGATTTCGCTATTGAGAACGTCAATATAACAATCAAAAAAGGTGAAATATATGGTTTGATTGGTCAAAATGGTGCTGGTAAATCAACAATGCTGCGTTTAGTAACAGGGCTCGCTTTTGCTACAAGCGGATCAATAGAACTATTTGGTAATGATAATCCGAAAAAATTAGCAGATGCACAAAAAAGAATGGGTGCTATTATTGAAAGTCCTGCACTCTTTCCAAATATGAGTGCATATGAAAACATGGAAGTTCAGCGATTACAAAAAGGTGTTCCAGGAAAGGATTGTATCTCAAAAAAGCTAGAACTTGTTGGCCTTACAGATACAGGAAAGAAAAAAGTGAAAAATTTCTCTCTTGGAATGAAGCAAAGACTTGGACTTGGGCTTGCATTAGTAAGTGATCCAGAATTCTTAATTCTTGATGAACCTACAAATGGATTGGATCCAATGGGGATTGTAGAACTAAGAGAATTACTTAAAAAATTGCATCGCGAAAAAGGACTGACTGTATTACTATCAAGCCATATATTAAGTGAACTTCATCAACTTGCAACTACTTTCGGCATCATCCATAAAGGGAAACTTTTAGAAGAGCTCTCGTCAAAAGAACTGGATGAAAAGTGTAGACAACATATACGGATCAAAGTTGATGATTCATCAAGAGGAGCTACTGTATTGGAAAACCATCTATCCACTACTAATTTTGAAGTAATGCAAGACGGTACAATACACCTTTACAATTATCTCGATGATGTACGTACAGTATCACGTGCATTTACAGATAATGGTCTTGTAATTGAGCATCTCTCTCAAAATGGTGATAGTCTTGAAAATTATTTTTCAAAACTTGTGGGAGGTGTAGGACATGACTAATCTTATTAAGGCGGAAACATATAAAATATTACGGAATAAAACATTTTGGGGATTAATCGTAAGTATCACAGGTTTTTCTGCATTATTACATTTGCTAGTTATTTTGGACTGGTGGCTAGTATCAGGAACTGCATTTGATCAGACTGGATTAAGTGACATGAATGCTGTCATTTCATTTACAATGCCATTAGTATTTAACTTAATCGTCAGTACCTTGGCTAGTTTCTATATCGCTAAGGAGTTTTCACAAAGCGGTGTGATCAAAAATCAAATCATGAGTGGTAATAAAAGAACCCATATTTTTATGTCAAAGTATCTTGTTTTTTCACTAGGTTCCATTATTGTTACGCTACTGATTCCATTCATAACAGCTATTGTCGCGGTTATACTATTTGGACAAGAAGAAATATTGACCTTTTCTAATCTGATGTATTTAGGAAGAGCATTTAGTTTATTTGCACTACAATTTTTAAGTTTTACAGCAATCGTGTTATTGATTGCGATTGTTACAGAGGATAGTGGAAAGACAATTCTATTCACTCTATTATTTTCAGTTGTGATGTTTGCAATTGAAAAGCTAATAACTGCGCCATTTATCAAAACGTTATATGAGCATACGATTTTTAATCAATTTAGTGAAGTATTCAAGGTCACTTTGACAAATGGTGAAATAATAAACGCTATTCTTGTTGGGGTAGTGTCATTGATACTCATCATTCTATGCGGAATAATTATAATCAATCGAAAGGAAATAAAATAATCTGAGGCAAGTAGGTGAGAAGAATGGTATACCTAACATTAATACTATTTTTAGTGACATTATTTTTGCTCACTCGCTCGTTTGCTCTGAAAAAAGAAGTGAAAAAGATAAGCAAGCAACTGCAAAGCTATAATAATCGAAAAACAAATAAAAAAGTCGATATTGCCCTTCTTGATAAAGACATAGAAAATTTAGGACTGGAAATAAACAAACTTATTGATTTGTACGTGACCGAGAATAGAGAAAGAGTTCAATTCCAACATGAGCAACAACAAGCAATTGCCAATATGTCCCACGATTTGAGAACACCATTAACTTCTATTTTAGGATATATTCAGCTAGCTGAAGCCAAAGATGCTTCAGATGATGAAAAGAAAGAATTGCTAATGATTGCAAAAAATCGATCGAAAAGGCTAGAGGCATTGTTAAAGGATTTCTTTGAATTGAGCGTCATTGAATCAGTGGATTATCATCTAAAATTTGAAAGAATCAATATCAGGAACATAGCATTGGATGTATTAATGAGTTTTTACGACCGATTTAATGAAAACAACATGGAGCCAATTATTCAAATGCCAGAACATGATGTAGTCATTATCTCAGATGACTCAGCGGTGACTAGAGTGATTGAAAATTTAGTTTCTAACGCGATTAACCATTCAAAAGGAAATATTATCATTAGTCTTGAAGAACAGGATTCTATGGCAAGACTAGTTATTAAGAATGACGCACAAACATTAACAGAACAGGATGTTAAACTAATGTTTGATCGATTTTATATGGCTGATGAATCCCGATTAGGTAATAGTACAGGATTAGGGTTGTCGATTGCAAAGAGTTTAATGGGAAAAATGGGTGGAATGATTACTGGACAGCTAAATGATGGTCAATTATCTATCATTTGTAAGTGGGAAATAGTAAAGAATCAATAAATATAAAATTTGGAACGGAGTATAGTAAATGTGTAAGAGTGTGTGTATAGTTGAAGGCTGTGAAGGTTTAAACACAAGATGTATATGAGTACAATTAACCGGATTAATTCTTTATCAAAATTGAAAATTCTTGTTTAAATATTTTAAAAGAGGGTATATACTTAATATGCATTCTTTTAATTCCTGCCAATGAAAGCGCTATCCAGACATGTGATTCTATATATTTCATCATGACGAATTCGATTAAAAAATAAAACGGTTTCCTTGCAGGATAAAAGAAAAAATAAAAACGGGAGGATATCAAATTGGCTAAAGTAATGGATACAACGCCGAAGGTTTCTGAGTTTTTAAAAGGTACGAAGCAGTTGTTCATTAATGGAAAATGGGTAGATGCCGCAGAGGGAAAAACATTTGAAGTAAAGAATCCTGCGAATGATGAATATCTTGCAAGTGCAAGTGAAGCAGGGGCACAAGATGTAGATGCTGCGGTTCATGCTGCAAGAGAGGCTTTTGATAACGGTCCTTGGTCCAAAATGAGTGCGGCTGATAGAAGTCGACTTATTTATAAGTTAGCAGATTTGATGGAAGA
>DATGUH010000025.1:0-3736 GCA_035301445.1 Pseudogracilibacillus sp.
GCTCGGGATGGAAGTTGCGTTATTTGATGAAGAAGGAGAAGCGGTGGAACAAGGTGAGGTTGGAGAAATTTATGTAAAAGGTCTAACACTTTGTGAAGGGTATTATAAAAATGAAAAAGCGACGGAGGAAGCATTTAAAGATGGTTGGCTCGGTCTTGGGGACATGGCAGAACAAGATGAAGAAGGTTTTTATTATTTGGTAGATCGAAAGCAAGATATGATTTTATCGGGGGCCATTAACGTTTATCCAGCCGAGATTGAAGAGGTTTTGTATGAGCACCCAAATATAAAAGAAGCGGCCGTTATTGGAACAAAAGATGATAAATGGGGGGAGGTTCCTGTTGCTATTATCGTACCGGAAAAAGGGAAATCTGTGACAGAGGAAGAGATGCAAGAGTTTTGTAGTGAGCGATTAGCTAGATATAAACTTCCGAAATATTATTATTTTAGAGACGAGTCATTACCGAGAAGTTTGCAAGGGAAAGTTTTGAAATTTAAATTAAGAGAAGCTTATTAATTTAATATAGTAGAATAAAAAATAGTATAACAGACGCAAAAGAATACCAGGTACAGTGAACTTAGAGTCGATGTACCTGGCATTTTAGTTTATATAATGAAAGTTAAAACTGGTCATAATCTTTGAAGAAGTATTTCATTAATGTGTCTGCATAATTTTCATACATATCAACGAAATCCATAATTGCTTTTTTCATTTTACATACCTCTTTCAACTAATGATACATATATTATGCGAGAGATTTAGCATAAAGACAAAGCGCAATTTGATTCATGAAAACGAAAACAACGAAAATGAAAGCGGAAATCATCTTTGTTTTTCTCTTGTTATCGTATTTTTCCTCTCTTTTCCTCACTTGTTTCAGATTGGAAAAAGGTGAACATGACTTGTAATCGATAACAATTTTTTTAGCGTGAGAAATCTTTTTCGTATATTTCGATACTAAAAATATGCATTATTTAGGCAATGATATATAGAAATAATTCTAATATTAGAATGCAGGTTTTTACATGAGTGCATGTGTTTGGAAATGAGAATTTAATTGCGGTACAATGTAAGAAGTTACTTCTATTCAGACGAAACGTAAGGAAAGGTGTTGTATCATGACAAAAATAGGTGTAATCGTTGGTTCATTAAGAAAAGAGTCATTTTCTAAAAAAATTGCCAATAACTTGATGGATTTATTTCCTAAAGGATACGAATTGGAAATGGTGCCAATAAGCAATTTACAACTTTATAATCAGGATTTTGATGATTATAATGAAGTACCAGATGAGTATTCAGCATTCCGTAATAAAGTAAAGGAATGTGATGCGCTTTTATTTGTTACTCCAGAATATAATCGTTCTGTCCCTGGTGTATTAAAAAATGCGTTAGATGTTGGATCACGTCCAAAAACGGACAGTGTCTGGAATAATAAACCAGCAGCTATCATCAGTATGTCGCTTAGTAATTTAAGTGGGTTTGGGGCGAATCATCATTTACGACAATCGCTAGTATTTTTCAATATGCCTGTATTGCAACAACCGGAAGCATACTTAGCTAATGTGGCGACATTATTAGATGAAAATGGAAAGATCAATAATGATGATACTGTTAATTTTCTTCAGTCCTTTGTGGATGGATTTGTATCGTTAATAAAACAGAACAGCCTTTAACTTAAGTTGATAAAGTAGTGCAATTCAAAAATCAAAATAGGGTGTATGAAGGGCAGTATGCTATAGATCGTATTGCTCTTTTTCTTTTGGATGAACTGTTACATTATTTTGATAATTGTTTATAGTTTGGTATAATTAAATAATTATTTATTTTAAAATTTCGTCAAAATAAAATAAGAAGAAAGTAGATGAGACATATGGCTGTTGACCTAAATGTAAACCAAGCTAATTTGTATAGTGCCATGGAACGCTCTTTAGCAATGATTGTGTTTGATTCACAAGGTAATGTATTGTGGTCGAATAATAATTTTACAGATGTTGTAGGATACAGTGTTGATGAACTAAAAACAATGCATCATAAGCAATTATGTTTGAAAGAATTCACCCATAGTCGAGATTATGAATTCTTTTGGGATAATCTTCGGAATAATAAAGTATTTCATGATAAAGTAAAAAGAGTCGATAAAAATGGTGATATCATCTACCTAGATGCTATATATTCACCAGTGTTGGATGAAGCGGGGCGCGTAGAAAGTGTTATTAAAATTGCTACAGATGTTACCGAACAGGAAAAAACAATTAAGGATAGTACAGATGAATTCATGGGTTTGGTGGAGGAAATGACAGCTCATACGAATGAAGTTCATAATGCTTTTCAAGAAATCGTAAGTGAAACAAAACGTCTAAAGAATGAATCAGATACAATGGAGCACAGCGTTGAAAAAATTGCCTCAATGACAACCACTGTTAAAAATATTGCTTCTCAATCGAATATTCTTGGTTTAAATGCGGGAATCGAGGCCGCCAGGGCAGGAGAGCAGGGGCAAGGCTTTGCAGTTGTGGCGAAAGAGATTAGGAAAATGTCTGATACAAGTAAAAAATCAGCGGAAGATATTTCTGAACAATTAGCTCAGATTAAAACTTATGTGTCTATAATGACGGAAATGGTTGATCATGTTTCAGATAGTGTCCATAAAAACTCTGAATCTGTTGATGAATTAAGAAATGCGTATGAGCAAATAATGAATACTGCAGAAAAGTTATCAACTGTTATTCAGTAAGCAGCCAGTGACACAGGCTTTAAATTTGAATATGGTGTATTCAGTGAAGATTCAGCCATACATATATAGAGAAGGTTTAACGAAATTATACTCAGAATACTTGTTTATCAAGTGAGTTGGTAAACAAAACAGGCACTAACATAGCAGGATACATGTTGGTGCCTGTTTTAATGTTTTAATTTAATTGAAGAGTTTTATCAGCAGTCATTAATGCATCGACAACATCATCCGCCTGAATAATGTCTGCACCTTCTATAATTTCTGATTCTTCTATGCCGTTATGTTTCATGCAGGAAGAGCATACATCTAGTTTGCCGCCTTGTTCCATATATTTCGGCAGCAATTCTTTAATTGGTTTAAATGGAGCACCAATATCAATTTTGTCTGCAAATCCTTTTTGTCCGATATGAACTGCATTGGATAGTAGCATGATTCTTGCGTCATGTCCTTTTTCAAGTGCTTTTAAAGCCATTGTAAACGCAATAGTGACGTTATTAGCATCCCTATCATCAGCAGTTAAAGTAATGAGTAATTCTTGTTTTGCCATTAAAATTCCTCACCTTCATTCATTGATTGCCTCAACCATAAATGACTACGTGTATTTTTGCAATTGTTCTGTTTGAATCACTCTTATCAAACAATGCGTGAAGAAATATCATTTAAACCATGATAGTATGAAGGAAGAAGATTAAAATGGGAGGGATCATGATGAGTAAGCGCCGTGGAATAAAGAGGCATGAAACGTTAAAGCCTTTGTCCCGTCATCATATGGAAGGTTTACATTTAGCTTTGAAACTCAAACGGGCAGGCACAGAAAAAAGCCAGCTAACTCTTGAAGAAATAAGAAAAGAGGCAGAGGAGTTTTGGAATCCGAATGGACAAAATCATTTCCGTGAAGAAGAAGAAATTTTACTTCCTGCATATGCACAGTATGCAGATATAAATGATGCAACTGTTATAGATGTATTATTGGAACATGTAACTATCCGTTCCCATATGAG
>DATGUH010000026.1:0-14961 GCA_035301445.1 Pseudogracilibacillus sp.
GCTGATGGAACAAAAGCAGCCGAAGCCATGCTACATTATGTAAAATCTTAATCACATACCTTTCATATCATTAAAGCTATGGTATGAAAGGTTTTTTAAAATGACTTTGAAGGTAGATACAGTTCGGGGCGGAAAAAGATATAAATAAAAGAGCTACTGGAGTGTTGCACCGGGTCAATAAATGGTGGATCCGTCAAACAAAGAACCGTTGGATGCTTTACCGGTTCAATAAATACAAAATCCACCAAACAAAGGCCTGCTGGGATTCCCCTCCTTAAGTACGAAAGAACTAACTTGATTTAATTCATAAAATAGAAATCATTGCATTTCAATGGTAATATTATATAGAAGTCATTAAAATTAAAAAGGTATGTGATGTAAGTGGTTATCGTTTTAGGATTGATTATTGGTTTTTTAGCGGCTGTAGTTGGCAGTCTTGTAGGCCTTGGTGGGGGAATTGTACTAGTTCCTGCCATGTTGTTTTTATATGATAATGTGGATAGTTTTTCATGGGCAGATCCCCAGGCTATTGTCGGTATTTCGCTAGTTACCATGGTATTTACCGGTCTTTCCTCCGCGCTTTCATATATTAAATTGAAACGGGTTGATATGAAGACTGGTCTCATTTTTTTAATTGGAAGTTTACCTGGGAGTATCATAGGATCATGGGTTAACAATCAAATTAATACAGATGCTTTTTCCTTATATTTTGGAATTTTAATGATTATTATTTTTCTTATGATGATGGTTGACAGAAAAAAGTTAGTAAAAGATAAACAAATTGACATTACCAATCGAACGCGTACTTTTGAAATTGATGGTGAAACCTATCAGTATAACGTTAATTATACACCGGCATTTATATTATCCTTCTTGGTTGGTGCTTTGTCTGGTTTATTTGGAATAGGCGGCGGAACGATTAGTGTACCGGCGATGATTTTATTCTTCGGAATTCCGGTGCAAGTTGCCATTGGTACTTCCATGTTTATGATATTCTTTATTAGTTTAATTAGCTCATCTACCCATATTTTTCTAGGTCATATTGCTTGGAAATATGTGATTTTTTTCATTATCGGTTCCTATCTAGGTGGAACTGCTGGCGCACGTATGAGTAAATGGTTTAAGGGGAATACATTAGAGTGGATTTTGCGAATTGTCATTTTAATTGCAGCAATTCGTTTAATATATGAAAGTTTAGCTTGAAAATAGGGGTTATATAAGATGCAGGAAAATATTCATTTATATTATACAAATGATTTACATAGCCATTTTGAAAATTGGCCTAAAATAACTGCTTTTTTAAATAAAAAAAAGCAAGAGGCAGCTCGTTATGAAGCTTATACGTTAACAGTCGATATTGGAGACCATATGGATCGTGTCAATCCAATTTCGGAAGCAACGTTGGGGAAAGCGAATGTAACGCTTTTAAATGAAGCGGAATATGATATTGTTACTTTGGGTAATAATGAAGGAATTACACTTGGTCATGATGAATTATATCACCTATATGATGATGCGTCTTTTGATGTCGTTTGCGCGAATTTAAAACATACATATGGAGATAGACCACCTTGGCTGAAGAATTATCAAATTCGTACGACTCCAAACGGCACTAGAATAGGAATATTTGGTTTGACTGCAAGATTTAATCCTTACTACCATTTACTAGGTTGGGATGCAAAGGAAATAGAAAAAGTTGTTGCGGATGTCATTGTGAAAATGAAGCAAGAAACGGATGTTATTGTTCTTTTATCCCATTTAGGTATTAATGAAGACGAAAGAATTGCTCATTTATTTCCGGAAATTGATGTCATTATTGGGGGGCATACACATCATTTGTTTAAAACAGGTGAAAAAGTAAAAAACACGCTTTTAACCGCAGCTGGAAAACTCGGGGCTTTTGCGGGAGAGGTTATTTTAACGTGGGATCATGACAAGAAAGAACTGACGAACAAAGAAGCTTATGCAATAGATGTAACTCATTTAGAACCTGATGTAAAAACGTTGCAACTTCTTGATCAATTAGAACAAAAGTCAGACGAAATTTTACAACAAACACTCATTCAAACGAAGAAGCCTCTTCTAGTAGATTGGCATAAAGAAACAAAACTGATAAAAGATTTAACAGAAACCCTTCTTGAGTGGACAAAAGCAGATGGGGCTATGTTAAATGCCGGCTTATTATTACACACACTTGAAGCAGGAAAAATCAGTTATAAAGATGTCCATGCTATATGTCCACACCCAATCAATCCTTGTATTGTCACGTTAAGTGGGGAGGAGTTAACAGAAGTAGTACGGGCTTCACTTACAGATCAATTCAAGGATCTAGAGTTAAAAGGATTTGGATTTCGGGGAAAGGTACTTGGACGAATGGTGTTTTCAGGTCTTGATGTAAAGATAAATAGTCATGAAGCAGGACAGGAGTATGTGGAGGATATACTCATTGATAATGCACCTATCGAACGTAAAAAAGTTTATAGGATTGCAACTGGTGATTTATTTACATTTGGAAGTATGTTACCTGAAGTGTCTAGATCACCTGTAAAACAACTATTTTTGCCCGAGTTTATACGTGACTTACTACAGGAAACGTTAATGCAAAAGCGGAATCCATAATATAAATGAGTAGAAAAATTAATAAGCAACATAATGATCACATAAATTTTCTTGGGAAATCTCTTGCTTGAACGGTTTAACAATATTTTGCTTATATATTACGATTCATATTAACCACCTATGTGTTTTATTTTTCGATGGTAGAAGAACTTCACTTCAAACCGAATTGAAAAGATTATAAAGTGCTAAAATTTGAAGGAGTGTCATTTTGTCCCGACCTTGCATACACTGCCAGTGACATCTAAGGAGGGATGGGATGATCACAGTCAATCCATTGGAAATCGAAGGCGTTATATTTACAGCAGTTCGTGTAGAGTTACCTAAAACCAATTTGTTAATGATATCTAATGAAGTTGGATATATCATGTGTGCTGCGTTAGATGTAGATGTATTAAATGAAAAATTACATGCCCGTCAAGTAATAGCCGGAAGAGCTATGGGAGTGCGTACGATTGATGAGTTATTAGACGCTCCTTTAGAAAAAATAACAGATGCTTCTAAAATTCATGGATGGAAAACGGGATTAACGGGAAGAGAAGCATTATTAATGATTGCTTAAATGATATAATTAAGTGTCTAACCTTCTTGGAACAAGCATATATTGTTTCAAGGAGGTTTTTTATATGCAAAAAAACAGGTTTTTCAAGAAAAGAAGTCCTCCTCCGATCAAATATATTTTATTAATGACGACGATTACTTTTGTTTGTATTATATTTTTAAGTATATGGTTGATTGATCGGGGTATTCGTCCGACTTTAATGGATATTGCTAATGAAAAAACGACCGAATTTGCGACAAGAACTATTAATGCAGCAGTACAGTCTACAGAAAAAATTAGCTTTGATGATTTAGTAGATATGCAGATGGATAACGACGGTAATGTTACAACATTAGGTTGGAATTCTGATGCAGTAAATGAAGCACTTCGCACTGCAACTGAAAGAGCAGAATATTTTTTGTACAGTATGAATAAGGGTGAGGAAATTGATATTGATGATCCAGATTTAAATCCGGTAGAATTTGATGATTCAGTCGAAGATTTAGCATCTAAGGATCCAACAGTTGTTGAAATACCAATCGGGCAGGCTACTGGTAATACTGTGCTAGCAAATCTAGGCCCAAAAATACCTGTACATTTTGAAATCGTAGGTAGTTTGCAATCGGATGTTGTGCATGAGGTAGAAGAATTTGGTGTAAATGGTGCGCTTTTTGAAATTTATATACCAGTGGAAGTGAGCATCCGAATTGTCGTTCCATTTTCAACGGAAACATCTACCATTAATACAAGAGTCTTTATAGATTCTAGAGTGATTATGGGAGATGTGCCAGAATTTTATTCAGGTTCTGAACAAGGGGGGCCTTCTATATCTATTCCAAAAGAAAAAGCTGGTAATCCCGAAGAATAGTTAATGTAGATGGTCTCGATTGATGCTTGGAAGTTTTCTAATTAAAAAGAGATGGAAAGTGGATGCATAATATTTACACAATCTAATTTTAGATGGAACAGTATTATAAATGGGGATTCTTTAGTGCAAAGTTTCCCCGTTTTTTCTACTTATTTATAGAATTGACTCAATTGCTTAGAAAATCCATGTTATGAATTGGATCCTAGTGTTCTGTAAGCGTTTTGACAAAATTATGAGGGATTGCTATAATTAATGAGAATTATACTAAGAATGATAATATTCTGTTAATTTAAAAGGGGGTAGAGAAATGGAAGAGCGTTCACAGTGGGGAACGAGAGCCGGCTTTATATTAGCGGCAATTGGTTCAGCGGTAGGACTAGGAAATATTTGGCGCTTTCCTGCTGAGGCATATGCAAACGGTGGTGGAGCTTTTTTTATTCCGTATTTATTTGCATTATTGACAGCTGGGATTCCAATTTTAATTATGGAATTTACCATGGGGCATAAATATCGTGGTTCTGCGCCACTGACTTATCGACGTATGAACAAAAAAGTAGAAGGTATTGGCTGGTGGGCCGTGTTAGTTGCTTTTGTTATTGCTACTTATTATTCTGTTATCGTTGCGTGGGCTATATCGTATTCGGTCTTTTCTTTTAATCTATCATGGGGCGATGATACAGAAGGTTTTCTAAATAACGAATATTTAGAGTTAGTAGATGTACCAGGGCAAATCGGAGGGTTAGTTCCTAGTGTATTCATTCCACTAATTATTGTTTGGCTTATTGTACTAGGAGTTTTATTCCGTGGTGTTAAAAAAGGAATTGAAGTAGCGAACCGGATTATGATACCAACACTGGTTGTTGTGTTCATTATCATCGTACTCAGGGCTGTAACCCTTGATGGGGCAATAGAAGGTTTGAATGCATTTTTTGAACCGGACTTTGGTGAAATACTGAATCCAAGTGTATGGGTCGCTGCCTATGGACAGATATTTTTCAGTATGTCGATTGCATTCGCAATTATGATTACGTATTCAAGTTACTTACCTAAAAAATCAGATATTACAAATAACGCCTTTATCACTGGCTTTAGTAACTCGGCTTTTGAACTTTTAGCTGGGATAGGAGTATTCTCGGTGCTTGGTTTTATGGCTGCACAACAAGGTGTAGCTATTGACGAAGTAGTGGCTGGCGGTGTTGGACTCGCCTTTGCAGTGTTTCCTGCGATTATTAATGAATTTCCGGCTTTTAATGAGTTATTTGGTGTGTTGTTCTTCATATCGCTTGTGCTTGCAGGACTGACTTCATTAATTTCAATATGTGAAACATTTATATCTGGATTGCAGGATAAATTCAATATCACTAGAGGCCAGTCAGTTTTGATTGGCGGTGGATTAGCTGCAGTTGTTTCGCTTGTTTATGCAACACAAGGTGGTATGTACTTCCTCGATGCTGCCGATTATTTCATCAATCAGTTTGGCGTTGCCGCACTTGGGCTTGTTGAAGTTGTCTTGGTAGCCTGGATTCTGCGAAAAATTGGCGTCTTTAAAAAACATGCCGATGAAATATCCGATATCAAGTTAGGCAGCTGGTGGGTAATCAGTATCGGCTTGATTACACCGATAGTTTTAGGTTATATGATGATTGACCTACTACGGTTGAATTTGACAAGAAGCTTTGATACGGATACCGGAAACTATGAAGGATATTCTGACATGTTCATCAATTTAGGGTGGACTATTGCTATCGGTGCATTGGTTATTGGTATTATTATCGGACTGACAAAATGGAAGACGAAGCCAGAAGAGGGGGATTATGATGAGCGCTAGTGCATTGATCATGATGGTTGTAGGTATTGTCATTATTTGGGGCGGTCTTGTTGCTAGTATCGTAAATGCCGTCAATAAGGCAAAGTCTAAACATTAATGGGAAAAGATTGTATATAAAAACTTGCAGAAACAGATCAAAAAGGAGTTTCTGCAAGTTTTTTTCTTGATTCAATATAATGGAATGTATCAAGATTCATTCTCCATTCTTTCCCATTTCATCAAGTATGGATAGGGATCGAAGGAAAATTCATTTATTCCATTATCTTTGTACATGCCGTAATGCAGATGTGGAGGAAACTTTCCTGAGGTACCTGGTGGGCCATATCCAGAAGACCCGACGTTACCTAGAACATCACCGGGCTTAACGATGTCTCCAACTTTTATGTCATCTGCATATTGTTGCAAATGGGCATAATAGTGATAAATATTATAAATATCACGTACACCAATGCGCCAGCCTCCATATAAATTCCAACCCTTTAATTCGACAACACCATACGTTGTGGATGTCACAGGTGTCCCATAATCAGCGAATACATCAGTTCCTTCATGTATACGATTGCCACCAAACCCACGTCTATCTCCCCAATTACTTTGATAACTGAAATTATAATCCGTATCAACAGGGAAGGAACGGTCTGTCAATTCATTTGTCCCGTAATACTCTAATACTTTGGCTGTGTCCATAATCGATTTAACAGATAAATCCCGTTTATAGTAATTCCAAAGATTGATACGGATATCATCTTTTGTTAAACCATCAGCAACTAATAAACGAGCAGCCGCAAGAAGTGTGTCTTCATCATTCTCAGGATTCGCTTTACCGTTTCCATTTCCATCTTGACCAATTCCGTTAAATGATTGTACAATACTTATAGTTTGATTATTAGGATTACCGATTCCATACCATAATTCATCGGGAAAACGAATAGAAATAAGGGATTCTTCATCAGGACTTTTTAGTTGTTTATTTCGTTCGTATTGATCCATAGCCGCAAGATAATACCATGGAACATTAGATATGGCTTCTGTTTTTTTATATAAGGATAATCGTTCTTCATACATATTTGTTTCTTCCGCCTGTATTGGATTATTGTCCATACTAGTGGAAATAAGTAATATAATAAGAATGACGTATATATATGGTGAATATTTCATTGTGACCCCTTTCTCTGAGTTCCTATTAATTATATTGTGGCATATCTTATTAAAAAAATGCGGTAAATCTGTAAATGTTGATAACCATCATAAAAGGAGAGTCCGTGCATTGTTAGAGTTAAATGGAAAAAAGTACGATATATTGGAAGATAAAAAGTCAGCTTTGCAAAAAGAGGTCTTGGAAGAACGATACTCTGATGTTTTAAAAAAATATGACTTTATTGTAGGGGACTGGGGATACAGCCAGTTGCGATTAAAGGGCTTTTATCATGAAGATCACCCGAAGGCATCATTTGACTCTCGCATTGATATGTTAGAGGACTATTTGTATGAGTATTGTAATTTTGGTTGCGCTTATTTTATATTGAAAAAAGTGGATGAATAAAAAAGCGCTGCTCCGTTTTACGGAACAGTGCTTTATTCATCATGAAGTGGATGTGCATCATCATCTCTGCGAGGCAGATCATCATGTCTTTCTTTATCTGCATAAGTGTAGGCGCTTATGCGCTGTTGGCCTTTTTCCCAATCAGTCGACTTGCTTTCAACCGGTTCATGTGAACGAATAGGGGAACCTAACGGACCTTCAGGAAATTCTTCGGGAATAAGACTGTCGTGTTGATTTTCCACATTGGATATTTCTGAATAACGATTTTTGCCTTTTGATTTATTTTTTTCTTTTTTATAACGAGACATCTTCGTCACCCTTTCAAGCTATATTGTTTGAAGATGTACGGTTATAAATACATATTAGGCTAGTGTTAAATTATGGAACAGCTTATGCCTTAGTCTTATCATAATGTGTACTTCTTATATAGCCTCCAAATTGCTGTTCTATTTGTTGTCCCAAATTAAAGATAGATTCTTCATTTCCAACTTTTCCTATAATTTGAATTCCAATTGGTAAGTGCTCATTTCCTAAAGATAGAGGCACCGTTAGTGAAGGTAGCCCCCAGACATTTGCATATGCAAGATACGGCATGTATTTTTCATATGTTTTGTTCACAGAGAAAATCTCTTTATAAACTTGCCCGTGTGGCTGTGCAAATGTGTGATAAACTGGAAAGATAAGCAATCTATTCTGTAAATAGTTGTTAAGTACATAGTCGCCTTCTTTTATAAAATCTTTAATCTCAAGCTGTCTTTTTTTACTTGGTTTAAATATACCTGCACCTATTAACGCCCAAGAAAGATATTGGTGAATAGTTGTTTTATTAGTTAACTTTTCACGTAAGTAACTTCTCCATACATTGGGACGATCTGTATTGTATGTGAGTTGTTTTATTTCTTTTCCGCCATCTATGGACATTAGTTCTTGCCAAATCTGAGCGCTGTCATTAAAATAGGGTGGCGTGGTCAGACGAATTTGATGCGTTTTTTCAAGTTTTCTTTTCAGTGCATTCAATAATGTAGTTGTTTCCTTTGATAACGGAAAGCCATTATCCGATGGTAGCATGTGAATTTGCATTTTTTCATATAAGGCCTTTCTTTCGGCAGGTTGGGCAATTAAATGATATGCAAGTTGTACATCACGAACAGATTTTCCAATTGGGCCAATGGAGGACATTCTATTTTTCAATGGAATTTGATCTGGGGGAAAATGTCCTGAAGTATCTACTTGAAATTTACCGGGTTTAAACCCGATAACGCCATTAAAATGACTTGGTAGTCGAATGGATCCGCCAATATCGGATGCAAGTCCAAGTGGTGATGCACCAGTTGATATTAAGGCAGCTTCACCACCACTAGATCCACCAGCTGTCATTTTTTTATTCCAAGCATTATTAGTTCTTCCATATAATTTATTATCAGTTTCATGACAAAAGCAAAGGGAGGGTGTATTAGTTTTGCATAAAATAATGGCGCCAGCTTCTTGTAGTTTATTCACACTTGAAGCATTTTCTGTCATCATTAAATCACTGCGATAATGTAGGCCACCTGTTGTTTTCATACTTTCGACATCGATAGATTCTTTAATGCTTACTGGTACACCGAAAAGTGGTTGATCTTGAAAAATTACTTTGTTTCCACGAATTAATTTATCCTTTTCTTTAGCCTCTTGTAATGCAACATCAAATCTTGTTTCTACTACAGCGTTGAGCGTAGGATTTACCTCCCTTATTTTGTTTATAAAAATAGTGACACATTCCTCACAAGAAATTGATTTGTTTTTGATTTTTTCAGCTATCAGGCTCGCATCTGCCTGTAAAATTTCTGTGTGATTATTTTTGACAATCATGTTATCACCTCATTTGATTTAGCAAATTAAAAATGAACTTTATGATTCAAAACTTATATCCAATTTTTACAAGACACCATGAAAAGTGGATATTTTCAGTATATTATCTATTATAACAAACTATTGGTATGAAAGCAGATAATCTATATCTTTTGACGTCAAATGTTTCTCATTTCAAAAATGATAAGAATTGTTACGTAGTGAGGAATGATTAAGGAATGTTTTTCTACTCGGTAACGTTAAACTATGATATGATATAGCTAATTAAAGAAGGTGTGGAGGCTTTTATCTATGTACTTTGTAAACCGCAGTAAAATTGAGAAAACACTTGAATATTTTGATGATATTATAAAAGTACTCGATCAGGAGTCATCTTTTACCAATAGTGTTATGAACAAGTTAGCTTTAGAAAGAATAATTCATGTTTTAGTTGAATCAATGCTTGATACAGGGAATATGATGATTGATGGATTTATCATGAGAGACCCGGGCAGTTTTTACGATATCATTGATATTTTGACTGATGAAGAAGTATTGCCAAATGAATCGGCATCAAGTTATAAAGCATTAATTGACGCCCGCCAACAAATTGTAAAAGAATATACTGAAACGGATACGACATATCTGACAGAAACAATACAAACTCAAATTGATGTTGTTCGACAGTTTTCCAAATATGTTCGTAAATATTTAGATCAAGAAACAGGCGTTGCTAACGCATTTAGTAATGAGGCTGGCGCGAGTGATGAAAAATGAGCCAAAGATCTACTAAAGATAAGATATTAATGGTGTTAAAAAAACGCCATGAATTATCTATGAAAGAACTTGTGACTTATTTTACAATATCTGAGACTGCTGTGCGCAAACAATTAAATGAATTATTGCGTCAAGGCTTTGCCCAAGAAAGAATCGTTAAAAAAGAAATCGGTCGGCCTTATTATTTATATAAACTAACTTCTAAGGGACATGAAGCTTTTCCTAATCATAATGATCAGTTGCCGATTCAGTTGTTGGAAGATTTAAAGGAATCAGAAGGAGAAGCAGCAGTTAGTCGTTTATTAAAAACAAGACAAGTACGTGAAGCAAAGGAATTAAGAGAAGTCACCCCGGCTGATAGCTTTAAAAATAAAATTGAACAATTAATCGCTTATCAGGAGGAAAAGGGTTATATCATTGATATGGACGAAGACGAAGAAGGGAATATTCAAATTATTAATTATCATTGCCCTATTTTCAATCTTGCGTCAGAATATGATGTTATTTGCTCGCATGAAAGAGAAATTTACCGCGATATATTTCCTGATAGTGAAGTTATTTCGCATGAAAATTTGTCAGCAGGCGGGAAATGTTGTAAATGGACGATAACGAATCCCGATAAAAAACAAAAACATAAAGGAATGTGAATATTGTTGAGATACAAAGGGTATTTAATTGATTTGGATGGCACGATGTATAAAGGAAATACACCTATATCAGGAGCAAGGGATTTTATTATTTATTTAAGATCACAACAAACTCCCCACTTATTTGTGACTAATAATTCAACTGCAAAAGCCGAGGATGTTTCCGATAAATTAAACCAAATGGATATCCCAGCCGATAAAAATCAAATTGTAACAAGTGCAGTTGCATGTGCTTCGTATATTAAATCTGAAAAGGAGCAAGCATCTGTATATGTTATTGGAGAAAATGGATTACAAGATGCAGTGCAAAAAGCAGGCTGTTATATTTCTGATAAACAGGCTGATTATGTTGTGGTAGGACTTGATCGAACTATTACGTATGAAAAAATTGCTACAGCAAGTTTATTAATTCAAAAAGGTGCAACATTTATTTCTACAAATAAGGATCCTGCTATCCCAAACGAACGAGGTATGCTTCCTGGGAATGGTGCATTAACCGCTGCTATTGAAAAAGCAAGTGGAAAGCAGCCATTTTATATTGGTAAACCTGAATCAATTATTATGGAGACGGCACTTCATCGTCTCCATCTTTTACCGCATGAAGTGCTCATGGTCGGTGATAATTACTTAACAGATATTTCGGCTGGTATCCGTTCTAATATAGATACGTTAATGGTGTTAACTGGATACAGTAGGCCTGAAGATATCGATGATGCAATTGGTAAACCGACATATATTGCAAATGATCTTCTAGAATGGCTTGAGGAAGAACAGGCAATGGTTTAGACCAAATGCCTGTTTTTTTAATTATCTAGTGATTCATCTCCTGCACTGGAATGAGCTAACCTACTTGCGGCTGCAGCGGCAACAGCTCCAACTATATCATCAAGGAAGGTATGAACTTCACCGGAAGAAGGGTCATTTAGCTTTTCTAGAATGCCTGGTTTTACCTTGTCGACATAACCGTAATTCGTAAAACCAATTGATCCGTAAATATTAACAATAGCGAATGCAAGCACTTCATCAATGCCATAAAGCCCTTCATCACGATGAACAATATCTTGCAGAGGTTCCATCATCTTTTCTTTTTCGGCAAATATATCAAGTTGAATACCAGTTAATACGGCATGCTGAACTTCTCTTTTTTGTAAAACTTTTTCAACATTGTGTAAACAAGTTTCCATGGTTAAATGTTCAATGTACTTTGTTTGTAGGAAATAAACCAACTCGGCTATGTCCTTTACCTCAACACCGCGTTCCTTTAGTAAATCTTTTGCTTTTTGTTGCATTTCAAATTGTTTTTCTACCATATTATCACCATTCTTTCTTTATATTAGTGTATCATTGTTTTTGAATACTTGAAAATATATGCAACAACATTTAATTTAGAAGTATCATCTTAAAATTAGAAACGGAGGACATCGGTATATGGCTAAAAAAAAGTTATATATAGCAAGGAAAGTTCCGGAATCACTAATTAAACCTTTCGAAACAGAATTTGATATTCGTATGTGGGAGAATGAAAGTGACCCAATTCCTAGAGATATATTGTTGGAGGAAGTGCAAAATGCAGATGGTTTGTTGAGTTTAATGACTGAAAATATTGACCGAACATTTTTACAACAAGCCTCTCATTTAAACATTATAGCTAATATGGCTGTTGGTTATGATAATATAGATGTTGAAGCAGCAAAGGAATATGATATCACTATTACGAACACACCAGATGTATTAACAGAAACAACTGCAGATTTGACATTTGCACTCTTGATGGCAACTGCCAGAAGACTTATGGAAGGTTCAGACCTTATCCGCCAAAACCAGTGGGGAAATTGGTCACCATTTGGACTTGCAGGTACTGATATTTTTGGAAAAAAACTTGGTATTGTTGGGATGGGGCGCATTGGTGAGGCTGTTGCTAGAAGAGCAGCAGGGTTTAATATGGATGTTGTTTATTATAATAGAAGAAGGAAAGAAAAGGTAGAAAGAGATTTAGGCGTTGATTATAATACATTCGATGAACTCATTCAAACATCAGATTATATTGTTTCCTTGTTACCAATGACAAATGAAACGGAAAATATTTTTAATCAACATACTTTTGCACAAATGAAATCAGATGCGATTTTCATTAATGCATCAAGGGGGGGAGTAGTAGATGAGACAGCACTTTTTGAAGCTTTGAAACATAAAAAAATTCAAGCAGCTGGTCTCGACGTATTTAAAGATGAACCAATTGGAGCCAATCATCCATTTGTAGAATTACCGAATGCTGTGTTGTTACCGCATATTGGTTCTGCAACGGTTGCAACTAGGGAAAAGATGATTACCTTAGCACTTGAAAATATTGCTAAAGTTTTTCAAGGTGAGAAGCCCAAGACACCCGTATGGTAGTTGTTAAATGTTTTCATGAAAAAAGCAGCTAATAACCCATTTAGCTGCCTTCATTTATTTTAAAATACTTGTTCTATTTCTGTAACACCAGGTACTTCTGTAGTTAGCGCTCTTTCAATACCTGCTTTTAGTGTAATGGCAGAGCTTGGGCAGTTACCACATGCGCCCATTAATTTTAAAAGTACTACACCATCATCATCAACATCAATGAGTTCAACGTCTCCACCATCTCTAAGTAAATATGGGCGTAATTTATTTAATACTTCCTGCACTTGATCCTGCATGTTTTATTGCTCCTTTCCATCAACTTAATATATAACAAAATCAAAATTTATATTATGATAAATTTTGAAGGTGAAAATTACAATAACAATTCTAATTATATTTTAGCTTTTTAAAGCAACTTTGTAAACGAAAAATGCTTGAACTCTTATGAAATGATGTATAATATGAATAAAAGATGAAATAGGGGGGAATCACAATATGCAGAATGAAACAGTGTTAAAAGTTTATGGCAGAAATCAAATATGTGCAAGTTGTGTAGGGGCTCCTAGTTCCTGGGATACTTTTGAATGGCTGCAGGCCGCAATTGACAGAAAATATGATACATCAAAAATGAATTATGAGTATATTGATATGGATAAACCGCAAGAAAACGAACAAGAAGCTCGTTTCATTGAACAAATGGAAGAAGAGGACTGGTTGTATCCACTAGTTACGTTGAATGGTAGTATCATTGCAGAAGGTATACCACATATAAAAAAAATTTACAAAGCGGTGGATGCACTTGAAATTGATAAAAAATCATCGTAAATGAGAATTAGTAAAGTCAAAATATTTGAAGGGAAAATCAGCAGTTAGTATACTGGAAATAAGATATTAAGAAAAAGGGGGAGATAGATTGCTTATTCAAATTACAGATCAAGCACGTGATCAAATTAAGGATATGATGCAAGAAGAGACAGATGATATTCGTCTTCGCTTTGGTGTACAAGGTGGCGGCTGTAGTGGCCTATCTTATGCACTTGGGTTTGATGATGAAGTGAATAATGATCTGGATGAGACTGAAATAATCAATGAGATTCCCGTCGTAATGAATAAACAAGATATGCCTATTTTGGAAAATACCGAAATTGACTTTAAACAAAACATGATGGGTGGCGGCTTTAGTATTCATAACCCAAATGCAATTATGTCTTGTGGGTGTGGATCATCCTTTAGAACAGATACAGCAGTCGGCTCACCAGATAAATGTTAATTAGAAACTGCTTTAATGAAGACATACAATTGCATCAATAATTTAGAACAACTTTTTAGTGATTGATCATGCATATTCATCATTAAGGAGTTGTTTTTTATTAATGCTCTAAAATCAGAAAATAACTTTGAGCAAATGTATAGATGATACATAGGTTTTGTGTGCATATATTTCGCTCATTAATAGAAAGAGACACTATCATATCAAATGATGTGCCTCTTAAGAGTTTCCGTTTCTGTAACTTAATTTGGATTTTGAATAGCTTTCTTTTTTGAAAGTCTTTTTTGAATAACGAATATTAATCCGCCCGTAGCAGTCAATAAAATTCCAATTAAAATAAATAAAGGCATAGTGGAAGCAGTATGAGGTAACATGTCACCTTTATTATTCGCTAAACTAGATGTATCTTTTCCTTTTATCGGCTCATTCAAATCTTTTCCACTTGAGTCTGAACCGTTTTTATAATGATGTTTATCGTCATTATCTTTATTAGCTTCACCATTGTTCGTGTTCTGATTATTTAAATCATCGGACTCATTTTCGGGTTTAGGGTCCTTTTTCTCGGCAGAAATTATTTTTATTTGTCGTTCTTTTACGGTTTCATTTCCTGCAGCATCCGATACTGTATAAGTAATCGTGTAATCTCCAACTTTATTAGT
>DATGUH010000027.1:0-8737 GCA_035301445.1 Pseudogracilibacillus sp.
AAATTAATTCATCGCCAACGTTAATTTTATCGCCTTGTTTTACTTTGGCGGTAAAACCTTCTCCTTTTAACCCTACCGTTTCAAGACCAATATGAACCAACAGTTCTGTACCCGCTTCACTCTTAATACCGACTGCATGCAGCGTATCAGGCACATGAACAACTTCCCCTTGAACAGGTGCAACAACCTTACCTTCACTCGGTATAATGGCTATACCTTCTCCCATCATTTTTTCACTAAATACAGGATCTGGCACATCTTCAAGCGCAGCCTTCTCCCCACTCATTGGGGCATATATTACTTCTTCATCCTTTGTTTTTTTGAATAAGTTTTTAAACATATCTTGATGCTCCTTAACTCTATAGTTATTTTGTATTATTTCTTTCAATGCACGTATAGTTTGCACAATACGGACAAAAATAAAAGGCATGACGGTTTTTCGAGAGACTTCTCCCTCTCTTAGAAAACCACCATGCCTGATCAAGTCAGTAACATACGTGCAATATTAAGTTTCACAAACATTATAACGGTAATTCGTTCACTTGTCAATATGTAAGCGTTATCAAATATTTTATGTTTATTTCTTATAACAACCCCACTTATAACTGATTTATCAAAAACAGGCGATAAAACTCCCACTTCAAGCGCGTAAAGAGCAAAGCCCAGTGGTAAGTGGGGTATGAATCACCTTCAGACAAGGGATAGCTTTAGTTATCTCAGTTGTCTGACTATTTGAAAGTCTATTAAATGAAATTAATAATAGTTAGAATACGGGTACCAAACTATTACTTGTTTCCTTGCAAACGTTGTATAAATCGTTTCGGTATGATATAATAGAACATTCATTCCCGTTCGGTGAAGGTGCGTATCTATGTTCATCCATAAATCCTACCGTTTTCGTATTTATCTAACTAAAAAACAAATAGAATTGATCAAGAAAACAATTGGATGAGAAGAAATTATAAAAAAGAACAACGAAAACTTTCAAGACGAGCGTTACATGCTAAAAACAATAGTATTAACCCTCTGGATGCAAAAAATTATCAAAAGCAGAAGATAAGAGTTGCTAGATTACATGAAAAGGTAATGAACCAGCTGAAGGATTGCGCATACAATCGTCAGCTTAAGAAAAAACCATCAAGAACCGCAGGGACTGCGGGTGTAGCTTGGTAAATAATAGAAACCTCTGACTATGGTGTATGCCACTATAGTCAAGTACGCTCTGTTCCCAAGAATCCCCCACTTCAATCAAACCGTAAGGAAGTGGCGGGTAGTTCAATGATAGTTTCTAAATATATCTACTGCTGTTTCTTTTGCTTCAGTAGCTGCTGTTTCGGCTAATGTTGAGGCTTGGCCGGTATAATTTCTAGGATCAATCATTTCTTTGATTTCAGCATCGGTAAATTGTGTATCTATTTGATTGTTTTCTTTTAGATTTTTGAAAAAGTCTTCACCTTCGTTAGCCGTTTTCATAGCAATTTCATACATTAATGAGTGAGCCTTATCTTTACCTAGTTTTTTGGCTAATTTCATCATGACATATTCGCTGTTATCCAATCCCTTATTGCGTAGAGCATTATGAAGCATTCTATCCTCATGGACAACGAGTGTTCTAGTTAATTCTTCAGTGCGTAATAAAATTTCTGTAATTAATTGTAAAGATTCTTCAAGTAAGCCATCAAACAGCATATAAGAACTGCTATCTCCCTCATATGGTCTTACTGCTGAATACATGCCAGTGGCAGGAAGGGAGTAAAGCTTTTGTGAATTGGCAACAATTCCTTTAGCAAGTTTTGGGTTGATTTTATGTGGCATTGTACTGCTTCCAACTGTTCCTTTACTGAAACCTTCAGAAACCTCAGCAATCTCTTCTAATGTTGTACTATAAACTTCTTCAGCAATTTTGTGACAAATATTCGCTAACAATGATAGATTCATCATATACTCTACTTTATGTGAGTTGATATTTCTTGAAGGCACTGCCATAGGGTACATGCCTACAAGCTCAGCAACCCGTTTTTGTACTTCTATACCAATTTCAGGCATGGAGCTAAATGTACCGACAGCTCCACCCATCATAACTTGGAATACTCTTTTCTCTGATTCAGCCATGCGTTCATAACTCATGATGAATTCACTAATCCATGCGGATACTTTATACCCGTAGGTAATAGGAATCGCATGTCGCCCATGAGTCCGTCCTGGCATAACAACATCTTTATTATCATAGGCAAGAACACTTAGGTTTTCTAATATTTGGCCAACAATCGTCATAAATTTATGATGTGCATTTTTCATTATATAAAGTTGTGAACTTTGTTGAATGTTTTGTGTTGTGATTCCATAATGAACATATTTCCCACTTTCGGTAGGGCATGCCTTCACAAGTACTTTCAAAAATGGAACAAACCCATGCCCGATTTCACGATAAATTCGATCCATTTCATCCCAATCTATATTCTCTATCTTGGCTGATTTTTCGATATCTTCAGCAGCTTTTTGAGGAATAAATCCACTTTCCGCTTGTGCTTTAGCTAAAGCTACTTCAAATAATAACCACGTTTTATATTTCTCTTCTTGGCTAAAAAGATCTTTGATTCCTTGATCATCGATTGTTTTACTTTTTGAATCGTATAATGCTCTCATCTATTCTCACTCCAATTTTGTTATTAACTATTTCAATTTGAATTTATTTCATCGTCAATTGCATTTTTCACAAATTCAACTTGAGGTCCAAACACGATATGAATATGCTTGGCAACAGGGAAGAAAAATCCAGTACAACCTGAAGTGTTAAGTAAATTTTTATCGACATCTCGCGTTTCTTTTAAATCAATTCTTAGACGAGTAATACAGTTATCGACGTTTGTAATATTTTCTTTTCCACCAAGTGCTTTGACGACAATACTTGCGATTTCGTCGTAACGTTTTTCTTTTAATAATGTGCTATCTGTATTTTGTTGTTGTTCTCTCCCAGGTGTTTTGATATCAAAACGTAAAATGGACCATTTGAATATGAAATAAGTTATAACAGCTAGAATTGTTCCAATGATGACTAGGGAAATCCAATTTGAGTTTTCAAAAAGTAATCCAAAAATAGCAAAGTCAAACACAGTTCCCCGAATATATCCGATTGCTACATCTGCAAAAGATAGAAGCATAGCTCCGACTCCGACAATGAGTGCATATACTAGATATAAAACTGGAGCTAAGAAGACGAATGTAAATTCAAGTGGTTCCGTAACGTTTCCAAGAAATGCAGTCAAGACCATGGTGACTAACATAGATCTTACATATGCTTTGTTTTCTTTATATGCTGTCTTATACATAGCAAGAGCAATGGCTGGGAATAAGAACATGACAACTAGCATTTGTTGTTGTGCCATAAACCTAGTTAATTTCGGCATCATGCTCCAATACTCGCTTTGTGGTCCATGGTTAAATAAAATTTCTGTCATTGCAGGGACAACACCTACATATGTTTTACCATCAATGACGTATGTTCCACCGGCTTCAGTAAATCTAAATAAGGCATTCCAAACGTGGTGAAGGCCAAAAGGTATAAATAATCGTTCACCGGCTGCTGTGAATAATGGTCCAACGGGGCTGAGAAATATGGTTGATAAATTCGTTAAAAGCCCGACAAAGTAAGACCAAATAAACGGTAAAAGTATCCCGACAGTAATCATTAGCCCGATTGTAATAATTGGAACAGATTTTTTCCCGGAGAAGAAGGCAAATGCTGTTGGCAATTCTAAATTATAAAATCGATCTGTAGCCCATGCAGCAATTAGTCCAGTAATAATTCCCCCAGCTGCACTAATATTCATTGTTTGAATACCAAGGACTTCAATTTGCCCTTGTTGGGTCATAACATCAGGATCTGCCATTTGACCTGTCATCGTTAGCCAAACATTCATTGTGACAATTAATGTTAAGTAACCAGTTGTAGAGGCAAATACGGAAATCCCTTTATCTTTTTTGCTCATTCCGTAGGCAACACCCATCGCAAATAGTAAAGGAATGTTATCGAACACGACGCTACTAATAGTTTGTATACTTGTTAATGCTTCATTGACGGCATCATGTCCCAAAAAAGGAAACTTCTCAATCATATAATCTTGAACAAGTGCACCACTTATCCCTAAAATCATACCTACTGGGGCTAAAACACCGATAGGTAGGAGTAATGTGCGTCCAAATCTTTGAATCGAATCACTGATTTTTTTTCTTTTCATTATAATAATCCCCCTGTTCCTCCATATTTAAAAAAATAATCCGTTTTCATTCATTTATTTATTGGTGATTAGAGCAATAAGCTTATCAATCTATATTAAAATAAAATTTAGATGAATTAATCAAATGCTCAAAAACCTCTATTTTATATGAATGTTGATGATAAGTCCCTAGCAAACTGTTATTATTTTAACAATCGCTCAAATTTTATAAAAGTCCCTACATATCTTTTCGACTGATATAGATAAGTGAAAAAGACTTAGGTCATTTTTGTGAAAAGATGTTACTAAGTATTAAACTCTTCCTAACGTGATCCATGTGACCTTGGAGGATATAAGTGATATCGTTTTTATTGAAACGATAAAAGTTATTATCAGATTTGGTTCACAAATTATAAACATGTGTTAATATATTGGTTGGTTAAAGCGAAGTAAACAAGATAAACTTTTATTAATTAGGGAGGAAAATCGATGGCAGATATACGATTGATTGCACTTGATATGGATGGCACTTTACTAGATGATGAGAAGCATATTAGCGATTTTACTCGAAGTCAAATAAAAAAAGCACATGACAGAGGGGTGCACATTATCTTAAGTACTGGCAGACCCTTGAGTACTTGTTCTAATTATGTTCGTGAGCTTGATTTAAATACTTATTTAATTACGTGTAACGGGGGACAGATCTATTCGGAGAATCAAACCGTTATTTCACAAAACTTATTAGACAAGGAAAAATTAGCTTATATGTATCACTTAGCAAAGGGACTAGGGATGAATTCGTGGGTTGTATCCACAGAAGAACCCTATTATAATTATTTGCCAGAGAACTACAAACAATTAGAATGGCTAAAGTTTAGTTGTCATAGTAAAGATAAAAACATATTAGATAAAATGGTAGAAAAGCTATCTTATGTCGAAGGCGTGGAAATTAGTAATGCCTCTCCGATTAATGTTGAAGTAAACCCTGTAGGTATTAATAAAGCTATGGGTCTAGAATTTGTGTGTAACCAACTAGGATTAACAATGGAAAATGTAATGGCAATAGGAGATAGTTTGAATGATATAAAAATGATCCAGGAAGCTGGTATTGGCATAGCTATGGATAATGCTCAAGAAGCTGTTCAAAAAGTTGCAGACTATATGACAGATACAAACAATAACGATGGAGTAGGAAAAGCTATTGAAAAATTCATATTTAGCGTTGACAGAGAGTCATGAAGTGTAACAATTGATTCTTCAAGTTTGTAACTGGATTTAGCGTTAAGAAAACGAAGTCGTTGACGTAACAACTGGATACGAAAAACATAATTTCCGTCTTTTTGCCTGATTTACGGACTTAAAAGCCGACAGATAGATGATCTAAAGCACTGGTTTAAAATATCGGTGCTTTTTTTACATATAAAATACATACATGTATCTCCTGTAGCTTTCGTATAACTAAATATAGTATACTATTTTTAACAAGTAAGCAGTGCAAGAGGGGATGTGAATAAATGGAGGATAATCAAAAAAGATATCACAATATTTCACTTTGTGGTGCAGCATTTTTAGGCTTGGTCCCACTCATTCCAGCTGTCTCATTTTTACTACTATTGATTCACTCTATCATCAAGGATCCACAGTCTGTAGGGTATATTGTTTTATTTTTAACAGTACCTGTTATTCTTTTTGTAGGGATTAGCAGTACAGTAGTAATATTGTCTTTTTTTGCTCTTAAACAAACTTTCGCTAAGAATGGTACACAAATATTAATGTGGCATATGATTGTGGGCAGTGTTCAATTGGCTTTAGTTCCTATCTATTTTTACGTTATTAATTACTTTTTAGGTATGACTTTGTCAGTTATAACACCATTTGATGGTTTTGTTCGTATACTACAAACAGATACTTTTCATCCTGCAAAATTAATATATGGATTATATCTAGTTGGTCCTGTACTTATTTTGTTAGGGGGAATAGTGAACAGTGTAAGTTACCGAAAGCAAAAAAGTGAACAACAGAATACAATTTAGAAAGTGTCGAATTTGTGCAATTAATATATTCGGAAAATTCGATAAAGTAATGGTGGCTTTTTATAATAGATTTGGAGGGATTTAAATGACTAAGTTGTTTGCTAAAAAAACCTTTTGGGAATTGACGGAGAATTTTACTATCTTAGATGCACTCAGTAACGTATTATTCAAATCGAAAAATAAAGGCAATACACTTAATAAAGAAATAACCCTCTATGACACTACTGGAAATGTACGTGCCCAAATAAAAAAAGAAGTACATAAAAAATTGTTACTCTATCATGTGTGTATGGACGGAAGCTTTATTGCAACGATTAAAACGAATAAAGGTTTAAAAACTAAGGGATTTACCATTGACCCCCAGGGACTAGTGACAGATCATAATCGATCCAAATTAATATATACACTTATGCAAAATGATAAGACGGTAGGAGCAATTAGCACGAAATTATTTAGATTAAAAAACACTTATCAGATAAATATTATAGACTACAGTGAAGAACTCATGTTTATGATGATTGCTTTAACAATTATTATTGATGAACGTGACCCTTCCTTCGCCGGTAGTTTATTAAAGAAACCCGACTGGCTTTCAGGGTTATAATAAGTAGACCGTTATGTGAAAGCACTGAAAAACAATGCAACAAACACGATTCACGATTATGTAAGGTGTAAGGAAGTGAATAAAGTGGAATTTCAAGAAAAGAAATTATATCATCAAATTCATCCTTTAAAGCTATTAACAGATTGGATTACCGGTGTGATATCCCTTTATATTTTGTGGTCTCACCAAATTGTAACAGCACTCATAGTAATGTTTGTTCCATCTATATTAGTATCAATTATCATTATGAAATATGTAAATCTCGAAAAACTGAAGAATTCTTCTTTTGGAAACTATATTCAAGGATTTATGACGAAGGGTGTGGAGATAGTTCGTTTTATCGGTTTCGCAATTATGATATTAGGTGCGTGGTTTAATTTAATTTGGTTAATATTTTGTGGTCTTATCATTATTCTTGCTGGATGGTTTCGGGGAATATTTAGTAAAAAACAGGGGCGGTAGTCAGCTTTTGATACATGTATTCCATATGTAAAATAACACAATTACTTAATATGATAAATTTCGCTCATTACTGGTAAATGAAAAGGAGGAAATAAAATTATCATTCGAAAAGCTTATATAGAAGATCTTCCGGATATTGTACGCATGCTTGCTGATGATGAGTTGGGTTCTCATCGTGAAAAGTATGAAGACCCACTGCCTAATGATTATTACCAGGCTTTTAAATCTATTGAATCACAAATTGGTAATCAAATTCTCGTAGCTACAGAAAATCAAGTTGTAATTGGCTGCCTACAATTAACGATCATACCTGGATTAGCAAGACAGGGAATGAAACGTGCTCAAATTGAAGGCGTACGTGTTGACGGAAAGCAACGAGGTAAAGGGACGGGAGAAGCATTACTTAAAGAGGCGATTGCTATTGCGAAATCGGAGGCATGTGGGCTTGTACAATTAACTACAGATAAACAACGTGATGATGCCCACCGTTTTTATGAACAGTTAGGGTTTACAGCAAGTCATGAAGGAATGAAGCTTATCTTTAAATAGATGTCGTTGAGGTCACAACCAGGTTTTAAATTTTTTTGTTAATGTTATACTAAAATTATACAGACGCCGGTAAGAAAGGAGGATTTATATGCTAGAAATTGATATGAAAAATAAAATCATCAATAAAATAGTAGAAAATATAAATCCTTCTTTCATTATTCTTTTCGGTTCATTTGCCAAGGGAACGGTTCATGAAGGCAGTGATCTCGATCTTGCTTATTTTAGTTCTAAAAAATTGTCTCCCTACGATCGCTTTATTCTGGCGGGAGAGCTTGCTCGCTTTGTGAATCGTGATGTTGATTTAGTAGATATTAAACAAATTGATACTGTGTTTACAATGCAAATCTTTGAACATGGAATCCCGATTTATATTCACGATGAAAATGAATTTTATCGTCAGAGAATGCGTGCATATAGTATGTATGCCACTTTAAATGAACAACGTGCAGCACTGATTGAAGCGGTACAGGAGAGAGGAAGTGTTTTTGGGGATGAGTGACGTTGTGTTAAATAAAGTAACGACAATCGAGCGATGTATTAAACGAATAAATGAAGTATATGAGAGTAATCCCGTTAATCTAGAGGATTTTACGAAGCAAGACAGTATCATTCTCAATATTCAACGTGCCTGTGAAGCTAGTATAGATTTAGCAATGCATCTTGTCAGTGAACATAAATTAGGCATTCCCAAAACAAGTCGTGAAGCATTTGAGATATTACAAAAATCGAATATCATAGAATTGAATTTGGCACAGTCATTAATGAACATGGTAGGATTTCGTAATATCGCAATTCATGATTATCAAGCATTGAATCTTGATATATTGCAAGCCATTTTAGAAAAGCATCTTAATGATTTTAAAAGCTTTACT
>DATGUH010000028.1:0-11204 GCA_035301445.1 Pseudogracilibacillus sp.
GAAGACGGGGTCAATGCTTTTACACGTCTGGATAATTCCATGTTCACGCTCCAACCTCTCTTATTAATATTTATTATTTAATCGAAATTCTTCATATGTGGAACCATCTTCTAAGGAAAAATATTCTATGATATAATTTTCTTCTTTATCAAGATAGGTTAATTCCCATAAAACTTCGTCATCAAGCATGGCCAATCCCGATTTTTTTAGAGTACAATCTTTACAATCAGATTGCCATTTCTGTTCAATATTTTCTTTAGAGAGTACATCATCTTGTTTCAATATGATTAGTTTTTCCTATCTCGATTATCAGTAGGGTTAATAGCAAAATATTTTTTATCATTTTCATCTTTACCATAAATAATGTCATATGTTTCTTCATCGGCGAAATAATCAACGTCCGTTACTTGTTTAATTTCAGAAGATTTCTTAACAAATTCAATAACCTCGTCTTTATTGTCTATCCTTGAGTGATCAAAATAAACAAAAACAATCAGAATAAATGTAGTAATTGCTAAGATTGCCAATAATACGATAAAGATTATAATACTTTTTAAATTCATCCATGTGGATCTATTATTCATCATTACACCAGCTTAAACTTTTATCTTGTTTACCAACGTTATTTTATCTTGCTTTGTTCCATTAGGCAATATTAGTACATTATCAATTAAACGCGCTTGTCGATATTTTATAGCAGCTGCGAGGATAATCTGTTCATTAATTTGCGTTGTTTCTTCAAGAGATGGATAGTTCAATATCTTTACATATTCCACCTCTGCGTGTGGCATTTGATTTTTTAATAAAGAACGAACCTTAGCCTCAACTTCACGTGCATCCGTCATGCCCTCTCTAATAAACTTAAGGCCCTCGTTTAGGAATTGATGTAATAAGGGAGCTTCTTCTCGCTCTGCATCATTTAAATACACATTACGACTACTTCTAGCAAGCCCATCTGTTTCTCGTATTGTTGGCAGTCCAACTAAATCCAATTGAAAATGAAGTTGTTCGATTAAAGTATATACCAACGCAAATTGCTGTGCATCTTTTAATCCAAAATATGCCTTATCTGGATTGATAATATGAAATAATTTGGAAAGAACAACAGCAACACCAGAAAAATGGGTCGGACGAGAAAAGCCACATAGCACATCGGCACCCTCAATAAACGTCATTGATATTTTTTGTCTTGTAGGATACATTTCCTTAACCGAAGGAATAAATAAAACATCGACGCCTTCTTCTCTCGCTTTTTTCTCGTCTTCTACTTCGTTCCGGGGATATTGCTCATAATCCTCATTTGGTCCAAATTGAAGTGGATTAATGAAAATGCTCATTACAACGAGGTCATTTTCTTTCTTCGCTTCTTTTACCAGTGATAAGTGGCCTTCATGTAAGAAGCCCATTGTCGGAACAAACCCGATGGATTGCTCTTTATATGAAGACAGATATTGTATTGTGTCTTTAATTGTATAAAAAGTTTTCATCATTATACCTGCTTTTGCAATTATTTATTTTGGTAAAAACTGTTTGTCTTTTATTTGATAAGCATGGCTATCTTGTGGAAATTCCTTTTGTTTAACTTCTGTAACATAGGATTTTAAACCTTCTACACCTGCATGATTAAAATCTGCATAGCTTTTAACGAATTTAGGTAATCGATGGCTCCCGTATTGGAGCAGATCGTGATAAACCAGCACCTGTCCACTACAATCGACTCCAGCACCTATGCCAATTGTTGGTATCGTTAATGCTTCTGTAATAACTGCTGCCAACTCTTTTGGTACACATTCTAATACAAGCAAAGAAATGCCTGCTTCTTCTAATCTTTTTGCATCGTCCAAAAGTTTTTGACCTGCAGTTTCATTATTACCTTGAACACGGTATCCACCCATGACATTAACCGTTTGTGGTGTAAGACCAAGATGACCGACAACTGGTATTCCTCCCTGGGTTAATCGATTTGTAATCGAAACCGTCTCTTTTGACGCGCCTTCTAATTTCAAAGCTTGTGCATCTGTTTGTTGAAAAATATACGTAGCATTTTTAATGCCTTCTTCCACAGATACATGATAAGACATAAACGGCATGTCTACAACAACAAACGTTTCTGGTGCTCCTCTTCTCACGGCTTTACCATGATGAACCATATCATCGATAGTTACTTGTGTAGTGGAATCATAACCAAGTACAACATTACCTAGAGAGTCACCGACTAATATTGTATCGGTTCCTGCCGTTTCCGCTTGAGCAGCAGAAGGATAATCATACGCTGTCATCATCGTAATTTTTTCATCCGCTTGTCTCAACTTTTGAAAATCTCTAACCGTTAACAAGTAAATTTCCTCCTCAAAACATAAATTTGTGTTTAGTGCCAAGTAATTTCTCCAGAATAAATGCTCTCTATGTTACCATTTAATCTTTTTGCAAGTAATGCACCATCTTCAGCTATACCTAGAAAGACTGCATTAAAAGTCTCTTTTCCACTCGTTATTTGTAAAGTTTCATTCATACGGAATCCATAACTTTCCCAAGACTGTTTGACAGGATTAAATCCATCTTTTAAAAACATAGCATATTTTTCTTCAAAAGTTCGTAAAATTTGTTGGATAATCGGTATAATATCCCATTTCTGTTGGGTAGCCATGTATAAAGAGGTTGCTTGATATTCGGATAAATCCGGTAAATCTTTTGCGGTATGATTTATATTTATACCAACACCTATAATAACATATTGTACTTGATCTTGTTCTGCCTGCATTTCGGTTAGAATACCAGTCATTTTCTGACCATTTATTAAAATATCATTCGGCCATTTAATTTGAACAGTACTACCTGTATGTTGCTGTAATACCTCTGCTACTACAGTTGCTGTCAGCAAGGTGAGTTGTGGAGTCAAATAGGGTAACAAATTAGGGCGTAAAATCATACTCATTGAAATTGCTTTTCCTTTTTTGGAAAACCAAGTCCTCCCCATTCTTCCCTTTCCTGTTGTTTGTTCATCTGCAATAATTACTGTTCCATGTTTCGCTCCGTTTCGTGCCAAATCATGTGCTAAAGCTTGTGTGGAAGGCATTGAAGTTTTATGAATGATTTTCTTCCCTAACCATTTTGTTCCCAATCCCCAAGAAATTGTATTCTCACTAACTTTGTTAGGAAATTGAAGTATCCTATAGCCTTTTTTTGCCTTTGCCTCAATTTCATAGCCATCTTCTTTCAAAACATTCATATGCTTCCAAACAGCACTTCTGGAAATATTCAATGTATCGGATAAATATTGTCCTGATATATAGTTCGTACCTGCATCGGATAATAAGTCAATTAGTTTTTGTCGGGTGGATGACATAAAATCCACTCCTTTATTATATTTTGTTGATTGATTAATTGCTTCGTTACAATTAAATATTCAATTTCTTGCATTGCTTCTGCTATCCAACGACCTTTTTTCATATGCGGATATAATGCTGCCAATTGATGACCGTCAAAATTTATATCCTCCTTGTGTTGGATAGGTAGACTGGATTGCTTGTCGTTTATAAGATTTATTGTCACAGTAGGATTAATAGATAATATCTTTGCTAGATGACAAAATGTGTCCACAAGGGTAGAGGGAAGCTGATAAGCCAGCCAGTCATCCATCCCATTTACCTTTAAGTAAGTTAAATTATTACTCAATACTAACGCACGATTTTTTTCTTTGTTAGAACACTTCCATTGTTTAACCCATGTTTGTATGGAGATGGACGGATCTAAATAATGAAAAAGAGCAATCACATCCGCAAACGAAACAAATGGTTTTGTAATTTCAGGTATTTTACCCAAGAGTGAAGGATTCGTTTTGAAAATTGGTAAAACAGTATCTAATTTATTTTCGCGAAGTAATTTCATACCTTGCTTAATAAATTCACCCTGAAAAAACTTTTCACATTCTACTTTGATTCTTTCAATTGCTACATGATGTATATCATCTTTTAAAAATTGCATTTGATTTTGTGTTTGTTCTTCTATTTCAAATCCAAGTTGACTAGCAAACCTTAGCGCACGAAGCATTCGTAATGCATCTTCAGAAAAGCGCTTTTTTGCATTACCTACTGTTTTGATTTGTCGGGATTTCAAATCTTTTTTTCCGTTGAATAAATCAATAACCGTAAATTGACGATCCATAGCCATCGCATTAATTGTGAAATCGCGTCTAGCCAAATCCTCTTTTAAATTACTAATAAAAGCTACTTGATCAGGGCGACGTCTATCCGAATAAGTTCCTTCACTGCGAAAAGTGGTAACTTCAAATGATTGTCCCTTATATATAACCATAACAGTACCGTGTTGAATGCCAGTCGGAATCACATGCTTAAAAATACCCATAACCTCTTCAGGTAGAGCAGATGTTGTAATATCAATATCTTTCACTTCTCGATGAAGTAAATAATCGCGTACACAACCACCTACAAAATATGCTTCATGATTCTCTTGTTCTAACGCTGTTATTAAAGCTCTTGCATTTTCCCATTGAACGTTCATCTATCATCACCTGCTTTAACGTAACAGACGTTCATATAGTTGAATATACTGCGAAATTATTGTATCTGAAGAAAAGTTTTCTTCCATTCTTCGTCTTGCTTGTTTACTAAATCTCTCTAGCAGCTCTTCATCATTTAAAAGTCTAAGGGCGAGTTCACTTGCGCGCTCCGTATCTCCAACATCTACTATATAGCCTGTTTCTCCATCTTTAATTACTTCTGGAATACCACCAACATCCGTTCCAATTGTTGCTACTTCACAAGCCATTGCTTCTAAAAGAACAAGACCAAAACTTTCTTGTTCAGACATCAGTAATTTTAAATCAGCGATAGATAGTAATTCGCTAATATTTTTTTGTTTACCTAAAAAGATAACTTGATCTTCTAACTGCAATTTTTTCACTTGTTCCATTGCTGTCTGCAGTTCAGGACCGTCCCCTGCAAAAATTAATTTCGAGGGAATAGATTGATTAATGTTTGCAAAAGTATCGATTACATCTCCGATTCGTTTTACCTTTCGAAAATTGGAAATATGAATGATAACCTTTTCATTGGGCTTTATTTGATAATGTTCTTTTAAAAAAGTACGTTCTTTTTTTTGATAGTCTGCTTCATTAACAAAATTATAAATAACCTCAATATCTTTTTTTACATGTAAATGATTTTTAGTTTGATTGACCAACCCTTGGGACACCGCTGTAACAGCATCTGAATTTTCAATTCCATATGTAATCATTCGCTTAAATAATTTATCAAAGCCTAAAACAGTGATGTCAGTTCCATGCAATGTGGTGACAATTTTCACATCATGAGAAGCTAAATCTCGTGCTAAAATAGCACTAATCGCATGTGGCATCGCATAATGGACATGAAGAATATCAAGTTCTTCCCGTTCAATTACCTCGGCCATTTTTGCAGCTAATGCCAGATCATAAGGTGGGTATTGGAATACTGGATAATGTGTAAGTGTCACTTCATGGTAATAAATATTCGGATTGATGCAATCCAAACGAAAAGGTAGGCTCGATGTAATGAAATGCACTTCATAATTTTGCTGGGCTAATAGTTTACCTAATTCTGTAGCAATAATTCCCGAACCGCCTACAGTAGGATAACAAGTAATACCGATCTTCTTCATTGTTTTGCATCTCTTTTCCGTTGTGCATTTACGACTTCACGCCAAGACATGTCCCCTTGTTTTAACGCCTGAATCATTATTTCAGCAGCTGCAATATTAGTAGCAAGTGGAATATGATGAACATCACAAAGTCGCATTAATGCACTCACATCTGGTTCGTGAGGTTGTGCAGTTAATGGATCTCTTAAAAATATAATCATATCAATTTCATTAGTAGCAACTAGCGCACCTATTTGCTGATCCCCACCAATTGGTCCTGACTGAAATTTGTGTACTGATAGCCCTGTAGCTTCTTCAATCTTAGTTCCAGTCGTTCCCGTAGCATGCAGCTGATGGTTAGCCAATACTTCTTTATAGGCAATACTAAACTGTATAATCGCCTCTTTCTTTTTGTCATGTGCAATTAAACCTATGTTCATCATACCTCATCCAATCATTTTTAGAGTTCCATTACATGTTCCAAACCATATACTAATCCATCTGTATCTAGTACCTTTTCCACGGCTAATTTCAATCCTTGCATAAACGATTCTCGGTGAAAGGAATCATGTTTAATTGTCAGAAGTTCTGCGTTACTTCCAAATACCACTTCTTGATGTGCAACTAAACCAGGGAGACGCATACTGTGTAAGTGTATGCCATCCATATTAGCACCTCTTGCTCCTTTTTCCGATTCATACTCATGAGGATGTCCTTGCATTTTTTTAGCACGATTTTCCTTAATAACTTCTACAGTTTTTTTGGCCGTTCCCGATGGCGCATCTAGTTTTTGATCATGATGTTTTTCTATGATTTCCACATCAGGAAAATATTTTGCAGCCATTTTAGAAAAATGCATCATTAGTACTGCCCCTAATGCAAAGTTAGGGGCTATAATACAACCGGTTTGTTGCTTCGTTGCAAGTTGTGATAGTTCTTCTAATTGTTTATCTGAAAAGCCAGATGTTCCTACAACCGCAGCAATACCATGAGATAACGCTTCTTTTGTATGTATATAACCAGCATCTGGCACTGTTAAATCAATGAAAACATCTGCTTCTGTTTCTTGAAAACATACGTCTGTCTGCTCATAAAGCGGGATGTTCTCCCCAGCAATTTCATTTATTTTTGATTCATTTGCAGCAGTTGCCTCTCTGTCTAAACATGCTATCAAAGAAAATTCTTTTGTTGCTTGTATCATTTTTATTGCTTCTGATCCCATTCTTCCCCTAGGACCAGCTAATATAATACGTGTTGTCATTCGTCATATGCCTCCTGCTCTTCTGTGTCTTTCTTAGTCCATCTGTCTTTGTCCCTTGTAGAAATTTTAGTAATTGACTTATGAAAAGATTTGGATAAATCTAAGTCAAGGGAATTTGTTATACAAGCTAGAACAAATAGTATATCTCCTATTTCGTCTTCTACTGTATTAGATGCTTCCGTCGTTTTTTTAGGTTTTTCCCCATATGTATGGTTAATCTCCCTAGCTAGTTCCCCTACTTCTTCTGTTAAACGTGCAGTTAATGCCAATGGAGAAAAATAACCTTCTTTAAATTGGGAAATATAGTTATCGACGGCTGTTTCAATTTCTTTTGTCGTATATTGATGACAATCGCTCATAATATCTCCCTCGTCATTATTGTGATTACTATTCATGTTAGCTAAAGTTGACTATTTTGACAAATGATTTAGCTTTATATTTTAAGATAGTAAAAGCAGTTTTATTATGAATTTTTATATTGTTTCTGATTGTATACACCCAAAAAATTCCCTATACTATGAACGAGAGAGGAAAGGAGGATTATTATGCTCGGTATGAAATTTAAAAATATTTTGTTCATTCTTTTTGGTTCAGCAATTTTTTCATTTGGTTTAGTCCATTTTAATATGGAAAATCACCTTGGTGAAGGTGGTTTTACTGGAATTACGCTTTTATTTTATTTTGTTTGGGGCTGGGACCCAGCCATTATGAATATAGTTCTAAATGTTCCCGTATTCTTTATCGGTTGGAAAATGCTCAGTAGAGATACCTTTTATTACACGCTAATTGGTACTGTCGCTGTATCTGTATTTTTGGGTATCTTCCAAAAGTATACTTTTCACTTAGGACTTGAATCGGATTTAATTTTAGCGACGTTGTTTGCGGGCGTCTTTCTTGGTACAGGGCTAGGGGTTATATTTCGTTACGGTGGTACAACCGGCGGTGTCGATATTATTGCTCGTATTATTAACAAACATTTTGGTTTTAGTATGGGACGTATTATGTTTACATTTGACTTTTGTGTCATTACATTATCACTATTTACTTATCTAGAGCTAGTAGAAGGTATGTATACACTTGTTGTCGTCTATATCAGCGCAAGGGTAATAGATTTTATCCAAGAAGGGGCATATTCAGCAAGAGGTGCAACTATTATTTCGTCCAAAAACGATGCTATTGCTACATTAATCAATAAACGAATGGATCGTGGTGTTACAATTTTAACTGGAAAAGGTCACTATTCCGGTAATCCACATAATGTCCTTTATTGTGTTGTCGGTAAAAACGAAATTGTAAAGTTGAAAACAATAATTGATGAGGTTGATCCACACGCTTTTGTTGCGATGACATCTGTACATGAAGTCATGGGAGAAGGCTTTACCCTTGATGATGAAAAGCAACCGATAAAGTAAGGAAGTATAAAGAAACATATTCCGCTATAATCATTGGATGCCTTCTTTATTGATAATCGTTTATATACAACGTCATTTGTGTTAGTAGCAACTAAAAAAGTAGTTCTGCTAAAAGTACAATCCTATGTACTAGTAGACAGAACTACTTTATATTTAGTATTCAATTATTAATCCCTGCTGCCTAAAAATATAAGCACAAAACGCATTAATTCCATAACAGCAACAAGTGCAGCAGCTACATAAGTTAATGCGGCAGCGTCAAGTACTTTTTTAGTTTCTCTTTCTTCATTATTTTGTATAATCCCTATTCCAACCAATTGATCCATTGCTCTACTGGATGCATTAAACTCCACTGGCAACGTCACTAATTGGAATAAAACTGCAAAAGCCATGAAGAATATACCTACTAATTGTAGTGATGGAATACTTAAGAGAATACCGGCAAGTATTATCCATATTGCACTACTAGAACCAAATGATGCTACTGGTACTAACGTTGAGCGGAATTTCAAAAATGCATAATCTTCTTGGTCTTGTATCGCATGACCAACCTCATGTGCCGATACTGCAACAGCAGCCATCGATGCACCATGAAAATTACCACTCGATAGATTAACCGTTTTATTCTTAGGATTATAGTGATCTGTTAATGTGCCTTTAACTTCTTTAATTTTGACATCAAACAAACCGTTATCATCCAAAATTTTACGTGCAGTTTGATAACCAGTCATACCTGTAGACGTACCAATTCTAGAATACTTATGATAAGCACCTTTTACCTTGGATTGCGCCCATAGTGGAATAATCATCAAAATAGCAAAGTAAATAATTATTGTTCCTAATCCCATAGCTTGTTCCTCCACAACATAATGTGTTGTTTCCCTATAGTCAATAATAGTCAAACTTCAACTAAAAGTCAATCTTAAAACACAGACTTGAAGACAAGTTCGAAAATTTGTCATATAAAATCACTTTTTTGCTTTACGTCTTTTTTTACCACTTCTTTTATGTCCAATATACTTTCGGATGCTGACATAAATAAGTGTCAGCAATATAATACCACCGACTATGAACACCATCCAATAAAATGGTATAAACCCAGCAATAATCATACTATCACGGGTCTCTCCAATAGTTCGTGTTTTATTATATTGAAGAATACCGAACAATATACAAATAAATCCAAACCCATAAAACAACAACATTAATAACTTTTTATTAAAATGGATGACGACCACCCCACTTATATCGCTTCTATCCACAAATATATGAATAAAAGCAGCTTTTTATGAGGACGAGGTCTTATTATATTTTTTTAATGTAAGTTGATAAACAAGAACGAGTGTAAATATTGATAACCAGAAAGTAAAATAACCGATTTCATTCATATATTGAGTTAAGGAGCCATATATAGGCATCATTCCAAATACGTAGTCTATTATTTCATTATGTAAAAGAAAAATACCGGCGACTGTTAAATGTTTAAGTTTAAATTGATAATTTGGAATATATAATAAACCTTGAATAGCCATGGCTGCATGCGATGCAATTAACATATAACCTTGCCAAGGAAGAGTACCATCAACAATCAAAGTTAGTATGTTCATTACAACAGCCCAAACACCGTACTTAAACAGCGAAGTCACTGCTAACGCCTCTATGTATGGTACACGCACATAGAACAAATAAAACAATAACCAAACAGTGAAAAACAAGCTAGCAGTTGGACTATCAGGCACAAATGGCAGGAAGTAGATAGGTGTAATAGCAAGTTGAGAATCATACCAGATATATCCATATATTGTTCCCGCTAAATTTACAATTAGTAACAGTATAAGAAAGATTCTGTTATTTAAAATTACACGTATATTCAAAATGGCACCTTCTTTTGTGTTTATTAAGGTTAAAAAGCACCTCCACCATTAGTTGGCGAAGATGCTTTAAAATGATAAATTATTCCTCTTCTTCTTCAAGCTTTTCATCTAGCTCCGCTTGTTCTTCTTCCATAGATGTAATAAAGTCAGCTAGCTCATCCAATTCTTCATCAGATCCCTGAAATATATCCGATGGCATATCACCAATACCATCAACAGCAATTTGTTTAATTGCATCTTCAGGTAAACCAGTTCTTGTTAATTCTGGTCCTTCCCCACCAGATAAATCATCACCGTGACAACCGGCGCAACTGTTTTGATAAGGTTCATACCCCTCATGTTCTTCATCTATTTCCAGCTGATATTCTGGTGGAATTGGCTTATTCGTTTCAGCTTTTTCTTCCCAATCCACGTCAATTGCAGATTCATAAGTTAACCAAACTGTTGCTGATAAACCTAACAACATTAATGCAACAGCTATAGGACGTTTAGGAGGTCTTCTTCCAGGCCCCGAATCCAAGAATGGAGCAAGTAATAACCCTCCAAATGCAAGTCCAGGTATAATTAAAATTCCGAATAACGTATATGGTCCACTTGCAAAATCATACTTCAATAACTGATACAAAAATAGGAAATACCAGTCCGGTAGTGGAACATAAGCTGCATCTGTTGGATCAGCCAATCCTTCCAAAGGAGCAGGATCTGCTATTGTTACGCAAAGAAATCCTATGAGAAACACGGATCCCACAAGCCATTCTTTTAACAAGAAATTCGGCCAAAAGGCTTCTGTCCTGCCAGGATATTCAGAGTAATCTTTCGGTACAGTTGATGTTTTATCGGCATTAATACGCGAATCACCGACAAAACGCATCCCTTTTCCTTTTTTCACTGCTTCCCCTCCTTTTATAGCGGTCCGGCAATACCTTGTCGTCTAATCAAGATAAAGTGAACACCTAGTAATGCAAATAATGCACCAGGTAAGAAAAATACATGAATGGCAAAGAACCTTGTTAATGTCTG
>DATGUH010000029.1:0-4957 GCA_035301445.1 Pseudogracilibacillus sp.
ACGATGAACTGTTGTTTACAATGACGATTGGTGACGTCCTCCAAGAATTTCAACATAATAGAAGCAATTCTCAATGTCCGTTGTCTATTTAATTGTCGATTATAAAGGGAACTATTTTTTTGAGACTAATTATTTCTTTCGGATACCGATGACACGTCCAGCTTCTTTTGGTTTTTCCACTGGTGTATGATTATCGGCTATTTCTTGTACTTTCGCCTGAACATCATTAGGGAATGGGGCTGGTCTTCCGGTTGATTGATCCATGCCCATTAGCATTTGTTCGCTGACTGCTGCACGTTTATTATCTTCACCATAGAGCTCAAAAAAGACATGAAGTCGTTTGGAATCGGAATCCAATAGAGACATATGGACTTCAAAAGTTTCTCCAAGCTTCATTTCATCCAAATATACAATATGTGTTTCCAATGTATAAATTGTATAATGATTCTGCTTGATGGTATCTTCATTGATGCCGATAGTTTTCATTATAGCGTCAACACCGAGGCTGAATGCTCTGCTATATGCGGCGTCATTCATATGTCCATTATAATCAATCCATTCTTTAGGTACTTCTTGTTGTAGCAGGACTTTTGCTTTTGTCATGATAATTCCTCCGTTGTGATTTTTTATATAAGAGACACAAACAGAAGAGCAGGGGATGAAAAATTGCTAATCTGTTTGTGTATTTTTCATGGTTATAATTGACCGTTCAAATTAGCTCCCGGCCAATATTTCTCCAATAATTGCTGCAATTCAATTAGGAAATCGTCACGACGTTCCTCTAGTTGATCCATTTTGATATCACCTGTTTGTGCTTCGCAACCTTCAATGACTTTTTCGGCGAGTTCATCTGTTAACTCAGGCGCTTCCAGTTTCGTCCATGGTAATTTTAGAGCGGGACCAAACTGTTTAAGCAGGTGACGCATGCCTTCAGGACCACCGCCCATATGCAAGGTCATAAAGGGACCCATAAGTGCCCAGCGAAGTCCAGGGCCGTAAATAATAGAGGCGTCCACTTCTTCTGTTGTTGCTACACCATCATTTACTATATGGAGCCCTTCCCGCCAAATTGCTTCCATGAGACGGTCGGCGATGTGACCTTCGATTTCATTGCGGACGATTAGTGGCTTCATTTGAATGCCATCATAAAAGTTTCTTGCTCTTTCAATATATTTTGATTCAGTTTTTTCTCCGCCGACAAGTTCCACTAGCGGCATTAGATAAACCGGGTTAAAAGGATGCGCTACTAGCATGCGTTCCGGGTGTCGTGTACATTTTTCTTGTAAAACCGTTGGCAGAATACCTGATGTGCTAGAAGCAATAACTGTTTCTTCTGGTGCATGCTTATCAATCTCGGCAATGACCGTTTGTTTTAATGCTTCCCGTTCTGGTACGTTTTCTTGTATGAAGTCAGCGTTTGCTACTGCTTTGGCCAAATCGGGTTCAAATGACAGACTATCCTGGGAAGCTCCTTCTGCAAGTCCCATCTTCTCCATCTTTTCCCAAGCTCTGCTAACAGTGTCTCTTGTGCGAGCTTCCGCCTTTTCATCTGGATCTGAAGCGGTAACGTTGTATCCATTTGCTAAAAGGCGTGTGATCCAGCCATTACCAATAACTCCAGTACCTACAACTGTAATGCTCTTCATATTATTCATCGTGTGTTGGGCCTCCTACTTAAGGTGTAAATAGATTTAATTCCTTACGTGCTTCTGCTGGAGTCATAATATCTGAACCCAGAGTTTGAACAATGCCTACAGCCTTATCTACAAGCTGTTCATTGGTTGCTAATTGTCCTTTTTTAAGATAAAGATTATCTTCTAATCCAACGCGGACACTTCCACCTTGAAGAACAGATTCAGCGACCATTGGGATTTGCATACGACCGATACCGAATGCAGCCCATCTGCCGTTTTCTGGGACTCTGCTCTTGAAATAAGAAAGGGTCTCTGCATCAGCTGCTGCGCCCCATGGAATACCTAAGCAAAACTGATACAATGGATCGCCATCAATGAGGCCTTTTTCTACAAGATGATTGGCAAAGCGTAGGTGTCCTGTGTCAAAACACTCCAACTCAGGTTTTACACCGCTATCTTGAACGAGTTTTGCCTGCTTTTCCAACCAATCAGTAGGGCTCATGTACAACATATTGCCAAAGTTCGTACTACCACAATCTAGTGTACACATTTCTGGAAGAAGTTTGCCGATAGGGGCATGACGTTCTTCTGGTGTTTGGATATCTGTTCCTTCGCCTCCACAATGCGGGTTCTCTTCATCTGGGATAAAGTCACCCCCACCACCGGAAGTGATGTTGATAATAACATCTGTTTCTGATTCACGGATTCTCTCCACAATTTCTTGATATAAATTCACATCATGGCTGATACCACCTGTTTCAGGATCACGTGCATGGACGTGGGCGATAGTAGCTCCTGCTTTAGCGGCTTTAATAGCCGATTCTGCAATTTCCTTTGGTGTTACCGGTACATGTGGACTTTTACTTGTAGTGTCTCCTGCTCCAGTTACTGCACATGATAAAATAACTTTATTACTCATGATGATCTCCTCCTATTTATTTCTTTGGTACGTGTTCAAAAATCTCGCCACTTTCGAAAAAATCAATCACACGGCGGATCCAATCGAAGTATTCTTTCCATTCATCTAGTTCTTCCTGTAGCTCATCTCTTGCTGCTGCATTTTCATCTGTTAAATCTTGCTTTTTCAGTTCGTCAAGTCTGTCTGTTTGTTTCTTTTCAAAATGGCGGCTGCGGGTAATAGATTGTTGCCATGTTGAAGTAAATAAGGATATGAACGTATCATAGTAGTCTTCTTCTACGGTATACAAATCTTTACGAACCCCTTTTTTAAAGACTCGTTCCGCAATGTTCATATCAATCATTTCTCTAACGAGTTGACTCATCCTTGTTTTGCTCATACCAGTTTCCTGGGCGATTTCATCCAATGTCATAGGTTCTTTATTCATATAAATAATCCCAAGTACTCTACCAACGCTTGTTGAGGTTCCAAAGGCATTCATGTTATCTGAGATCTTTTCAATGAATTGATTTCTAATATCTTCAACTATTTGTGATTGGTTATTTTTATCCATAGTAGGTGAGAACCCCCCTGATTAAAATGATTTCACTTTCCGTTCTGATTACCAAGGAATCATATTAAGCTTTTCCTGGTTGCATTTTTCGTTCAATATAACCGAGGACTAAATCTGCAATGACGGCCATTAAAGCAGTTGGAATGGCACCGGCAAGAATAATTGCTGTTCCGTTCGTGGAGTTGGTTCCAGTAATAATAATTGCACCGAGTCCACCAGCACCAACAAACGCCCCGATTGCCACAACACCTATGCCGATAACAAGGGCAGTTCTTATCCCAGCCATAATGACACTAACTGCTAAAGGAAGTTCTACCATTCGGAGTAGCTGAAACCGGGTCATTCCGGTTGCATATCCCGCCTCAATAACAGTCTTATCAACATCTCTCATGCCGACATAAGTATTCTGTGTGATTGGAAGAATGGAGTACAGAATCAATGTGACGATTGCTGTATTTGTTCCAAGTCCCATCACAATCATAATGACTGCCATCATTCCTAATGCTGGAATTGTTTGGATGATACTGCCAAGTGAAAGAACCCAGCCACTTAACTTACCATATTTTGCTATCAATATCCCTAAAGGGACAGAAATAATGGAAGCAAACAGCACACCATAGACGGCCATTAGAAAGTGTCTATAAAATTCACTCCATATATAAGCACTGTTTTCGGTGGAATATTGAATCAGTTCTTGTATTGTATCCATTTTATTCTTCTCCACCTCCATCATCTTCGAAATAATTGTTTTCCTCAAGGAATTCTTCAGCGACTTTTCTCGGACTAACATTTTCTACGTCTGTTTTATAATTTAGTTGTTGCATTTCTTCTGTACTGATTTGATTTTCTAGACGTTTTGTAATATCTTCAATTTCTGGATATCTTTCTAACACATCATCCCGAATTACTGGTGATGCATCATATGGTGGGAAGAATTTCTTATCATCTTCAAGTACTTTCAAATTATATTCTTTAATTCTTCCATCTGTTGAATAAGCTAGGACGACATCCATATTTCCGGTTCCCGCTGCTTTATAAACAAGCCCTAAGTTCATTGGGAAAACTTTGTCAAAATCAAAATACGTTTCTACAAAGCCGTCATAACCATCTCCTTCACGGTTTACCCAAGCATTATCAACACCAAACTTTAACTCATCTGCATAAGGCTCAAGGTCAGAAATAGTTTCAATATTGTTTTCTTCAGCAAATTCTTCTGTTACGGCTAAAGAATAACTGTTTTCAAAACCATATGTTTCAGCCCATGTTTGATCAAATTGCTCTTTAAATTCCTTCTTTACTACATCAAGCGCTTCGTCAGGATCTTTAACAGGATCCATATCTAAAGCTCCTGCGATATCTGTTCCTGTATAACGTGTACTCGATATATCTATATCACCTTGAACCATCCCTTGGTGCTGAACAATCGATGATCCAAGCTTTGTGACGAGTTCTGTATCTGCATCTGTCTCTCTTTCAATCATAATTGCTAATAAATTGGCCATCGTCTCTGACTCAGATTGAGTGAGTGAACTAATTTTTATAGTATTCTTCGACGTCCCGGCAAGACCGGGCAACGCACAACCCGCCAATAGAAATACTACAAGTAATGAAGCCGTCCATTTATAAATCTTTCGTGTCATTCTTTTCGCACCTCCAATATTAAGCAGCATTTTCGGAATCCTTTAATCCTTCAGCTGTCATTTTATTTTCAAGTAGTGCAAAGGCACGGTCAGCAATGACAGCCATAATTGTTGCAGGGATAGTACCAGCAAGGATAAGGGATGGTTCATATAAATTCAGGCCATCAAAAATTAAATCACCAAGACCACCACCGCCAATAAAGGCTGCTAA
>DATGUH010000030.1:0-8362 GCA_035301445.1 Pseudogracilibacillus sp.
ATTTTCTTTTCTGTACAAGCAGCCAGAACTAAAACCATACCCACTATGAATATAAATTTTTTCATCTTTATTTCCTCCGCCTTTTATTTACTCTTCGGATGTGAGACTGGATATCCGAATTCACTTATAAGTAGGTTACTAAAAAACACAGAAAAAACAATTGGCCTTAAGATGTAATTGATAATAACTTAAAAGTCTTAGTTGTGAGGCCGTGTAGTAGATTTTGCAGAAATGAAAGTAATTAACTTAACTCAGATGAGGTGCTATTATTAAAATGTTGTTTAGGTTCTTGTTGGGATTATTCTCAATTCAAACATGTATAAATAATCCCAATATAAAAACCGCGCCTATATAGCGCGGTTTTACGTTTATTTTACTTCACTGTTACTTTCTCACGTTCATGCTTATAGTATTCATAATTTAAAGCATCTAACTGCTTACGACCACGAATAATGTCAGCTGCTTTTTCGGCAAGCATTAACACTGGTGCGTGGATATTTCCGTTAGTGACGTAAGGCATTGCTGAAGCGTCTACTACACTGACGTTATCCAGTCCATGGACTTTCATGGAATCAGGATCAACAACAGACATAGGATCAGAAGCATCGCCCATTTTTGCAGTTCCGCAAGGGTGAAGTGCTGTTTCTGCATCATTTCGTACCCATTCTAATATTTCTTCATCTGTTTGTGCAGATGGGCCTGGAGAAATTTCACCAGAGTTATATGGATCCATTGCAGGCTGTGAAACAATCTCTCTTGTCACTCTTACTGCTTCCACCCATTCTCTGCGGTCTTGATCTGTTGATAAATAGTTATAAACCATACTAGGGTGCTGTGTAGGGTCTGTTGATTTAATCTTCAGTGATCCACGTGCGTCAGAATACATTGGACCGACGTGTACTTGGAAACCATGTGGTGTATCAGCTTTCTGTCCATCATAACGTACAGCTAATGGTAAGAAATGATACATTAAGTTTGGATAATCCACATCTTCGTTGGAACGTACAAATCCACCGCCTTCAAAATGACTGCTTGCTGCAGGACCTTTACGGCCAAGCATCCACTGCATGCCAATCCAAGGCATTTTTAATTTGTTCAAGCTCGGTTGCTCAGATACTGGCTGTGGACAAGCAAATTGAATATATACTTCCAAGTGGTCTTGTAAGTTTTCGCCGACACCAGGTAAATTAACGATTGGATCAATGCCTAAACTATTTAAATGTTCAGCATCACCAATACCGGATAATTGAAGTAGTTGTGGCGTATTAATCGCACCGCCTGCAAGTACAATTTCCTCTCCGTAAACTTCTTTTAATTTCTTTCCTCTACGATAAGTGACACTTTTTGCTTTAGTGCCTTCAAAATTAATTTTCGTTACCATGGCAAGTGTTTCGATATCTAGATTTTCCCGTTTTTTTGCAGGGTCTAGATAAGCATGGGATGCGGATAATCTTTTGCCTTTATAAATATGACGGTCAAATGGGCCGAACCCTTCTTGCTGATAACTATTTACATCAGATGTGCGAGGGTATCCCGCTTGTTCGCCGGCTTCGAAAAAAGCATTAAATAAAGGATTAACTGCCGGGCCTCTTGTTAGTTTTATTGGGCCGTCATGTCCTCTAAATTTATCATTTGGTGAGTCAATAGCATTTTCTAACTTTTTAAAGTAAGGAAGAACATGTGCATAATCCCATGATTCCATACCTTTATCTGCTCCCCAACGTTCGTAGTCCATTGGATTTCCGCGTTGGTAAATCATCCCGTTAATAGAGCTGGATCCTCCTAATACTTTTCCACGGGCATGGGCAATTCTTCTGCCGTTCATATGTGGTTCTGGATCGGATTTATAGCCCCAATCGTATAAAGGGTTTCCGGATGGGAACATTAATGCAGCTGGCATTTGAATAAATGGATCCCAAGGGTAATCACTTCTTCCGGCTTCTAATATAAGCACACTTTTTGTGCCATCTTCACTCAATCGGTTTCCGAGTATAGATCCTGCGCTACCGCCACCGACTACAATATAATCGTAATGTTTTTTCATATATTTAACCTCCAACAAGTTCAGTTCTTTTGCTTTAGTCAATTTCATAAGTCAATAACAGGTTGTGAAATCCAAACGTTAATATCGGATAGAGAATGGCTTTCACTACAGGCGGTCGCTTTCCGCGGGCACGGCCTCAGCCTCCTCACTCGCAAAATTCGCTCGTTGTGGGGTCTTCGGACTCGTGCTGTTCCCGCGACGAACAGGACGTTCTAGTGTCGAGCGTTGGTCACAGGACGTGACCGGTTTTAGCCGACCAGGAGTCGACCACCTTTCACTACAGACAACTCGATTTACTTCATGTATTAAGATGTTTTTTACTTCAGATAGGTGCAAAGGATTATTACGGATTTATGATATTTACAGGCTGTTCACCTTGCACTTTAAATGGTAAAAAAATCTGTTTCAGAGTATCACATTCTAGTACATATGACTTTCATCGGTGTACAAACTGTTTCACTTGCTTCACATAAAAATAACGAACAATGATGAAGTAAATGATTTGAATGATTAAGAAACTTCCAAGTACTATCGACGCATCCCGAATCAAACTAAAGTCAAACATATGCGATAACGCCGTTAAGGCAACAGCACCATGTACTAATGCAACAACAATAGGAGCAAAGAATAGTAATGCGATTTGTTTACTAATCACACGACTCATTTCGCGACTAGTTAAACCAATCTTACTAATCGCAGCAAACTTTTCTCGATCTTCATCTAAATCCGTATACAATCGGAAGTATAAAAAGCTTCCGGCGGATACAAAGAAGACAATACCAATAAATAACCCGACAAACATTACAGGACTCCAAACTTTGTGAATACCGTAAACCGCTGCATCAATTCCCATAAAAGTAGGATATTCCTCCGTTAATTCTTCTCCGACTGCAATTATATCTTCTTCACTGCCTTCCGTCACTTGCCAAGCATAATATTGATCGACATTATCAGGATAAGGTAACTGGTTAAAGATCTCCTCTCCAACAATATAAGAAGGATACATATCGTATACGACATTAGGGTCAAACTTATCTTGTAAATCCTTATCCGGATATACCTTTTCTCCGTTTTCTAATGTAATCGGCTGTTTTTCCCATCCTTTTTCTGTACTCATTAAATTTGCATCTGAGGGGCCAATACCCGCAATTTCATCGGCACCTATATTGATTTGTTCCCCGTCTTTTAGTGCAGCAAAGTCGTTATAAACATCTGTTGTTGTAACAAGCCTTAATTGTCCATTTTGTTCAAAATAAGTTAATTCCGCATTGGTTTTATTTACTTCCAGATCATGTTCCTCTATTAAATCTTCAATATGCGCGGTAACCTGTGCATCATCTTCATCCTCCATGGGATAATAAGTAAACGTATATGGATTTGCTTTTTTCAACCCCTCCGTTAAAAAGGAATTTAATCCAACCAATGTACCAATAGCACTAAAAGCAACGGTTGATATAATAGCAACCATAAAAAACGCACGCGCATTATCTTTCATCCGATGAGACAAATCTGAGAATAATAACATATTCGTCTTTCGCCAAAATAAACCTTGTTTACTTTTTAATTTACGTATCACATAGACACTTAATTGTGTAAAGAACAAATACGTTCCAATAGTAACAACGATGACAACCGGAACAAGTGCAATTACTACTTGTGCACCTTTAACGTATAAGGAAGTCGCATAGCCTGCACCTAATAACAAAATAGCTAACAATGTTAAAACAATTGATGCTTTAGGCTCTGGTTTTCCAATTTTATCACCTTTAATTAACTTGACTAACTTTTTCGTTCTCAATATAAATGTAACGAATAAAGATATACAGAAAAATAAAACGATAAAAGAAATGAACGTAACAATTAGCGCTAGTGTTGGAAAGTAAAAGTTAAGACTTCCTTCTAACTCCAGCAAATTTTCCGCTATAAGTAGGATTACTTTTGACAAGCCAAGTCCTAAAAGAATTCCTGATATTGTTGCAAAAAGTCCAATGAGCATATTTTCCAAAAAGACCATCCAACGTATTTGACGATTAGACATTCCTTGAATCATAAGCAATCCAAACTCTTTCTTTCTAGACTGTAAAAAGGAACTCATGGAATACAAAATGAAAAAGAAAGAAAAGACATAAATAATTCCACCTGCAACTGCCATTCCTTTTTGTGCATGTCCATTTAGGTCATCTCCGGATAAAACGGGATGGAAAGCAAAGTTAGCAAATGTGAAAAATACCATTACTGTAAACATGCTACTCAGGAAATATGCAACATATAAACGTTTATTGCGCAGAACGTTATTGAGGGCGAAGCGTCGAAAAGTCATTGTCGTCCCCTCCCATTAAAGATAACGTATCGATAATTTTTTGGAAAAACACCTGACGCGAATCTCCTTGATGAATTTCTGTATATAATTTTCCATCCTGAATAAAAATAACCCGGTCACAATAGCTGGCAGCTTGTGCCTCATGAGTAACAAGCATCATTGTAGTAGCCTGCTCTTCGTTTAACTTTTTAAGCATTTCCATCACATCTTTAGATGCTTTAGAATCCAAATTTCCTGTCGGTTCATCAGCTAATACAAGTTTTGGGTCATGAATCATTGCCCGTGCAACTGCAACTCTTTGTGCTTGTCCGCCTGAAATTTCAAATGTCCTTTTTTGCAAAATCTCTGAAATGCCAAGTCTTTTTGCTATTTGTTCCACTTTTATCTTCATATCATTTACTTTTGCCCGATCCAATGTAAGTGGTAAAACAATATTTTCCTCTACCGTGAGCGTATGCAATAAATTAAAATCCTGAAAAACAAAACCAAGCTTTTGACGACGAAATTTTGCCAATTCGTTCTTACTGAGCCTATGTGGATTATTACCTTCAATCGTCACCTCTCCAGTAGATGCCTCATCGATTGTTGCAATAATGTTCAATAAGGTTGTTTTCCCGCTTCCGGATGGTCCCATAATACCAACAAATTCACCTTCCTCAATATCCAGTTGTATATCTGTAAGAGCACGGTATGGTACTCTTCCTTCGTAAACTTTGCTTAGTTGATTAACATGCAACATGATGATTTCTCTCCTTTGATATAGAAAATGTTACTTTTGTTTATTTGCTTTTTAACCCCACCATGATTGTTACGACAATACTAAGTATGCTGACAATAGTACCTATTATTCCTATCATACTAAGCCAGAATCCATTAGGAGCAATAATCCCTATAGGAATCAACGATAAAAAACTAAGTACAATAATTGATTGGCACAAAGCAGATATAATTTTTACAACTAAATGATTAAAATATGATAACAAAAATAGTGGTAAGAATAATACGACTACCATTCCAATAGATAGCCATAAACCAGCTGGTTCATCGTAAGAAACTGTATTAGGTCCTGTTGGATGTATAGCAGCAATTAAAATAGCAGTTACGGCTAATACCAATGTAAAAACTAACATTAAAAATCGCTTTGCCATGCATAAACCCCTCTCCCTTTCTTACTACAACCAGTTTACTACGGAGAAGCTGCCTGCGCGATCGAATTCACTTTCAAAAACCTTACATCTCTGTAAGGTAATGATTAGATTTCCAATTGTAAATAGTATTCAATCAACAATTTCCTCCTCAACGTTTGGTTTCGCACTTCACACGTTGAGAGAGACTTTTTTGTAAATCAGTTAAAATATAATCCGGAATGTCGTACCTTCCCCAACTTTCGACTCTACTTCTAACTCATGTCCTAAATAATCAGCAACCTCTTTCGTTACATATAAACCAACACCAGTGGATTCCTTAAACAATCTACCATTAGCTCCCGTATAAAACGCATTAAAAATTCTTTTTAAGTCTTCCTTAGGTATGCCAACACCGTAATCGACAATTTCTAACAAAGTTCGGTCCCTTTCTTTATAACCTCTTATATCAAGTTGATTACTTCGTTCTGTTGAATATTTTACAGCGTTATGAACCAACTGAGAAATCATGAAAAACAACCATTTTTCATCAGATTCAACTGTTAATTCATCCGATATTTCTACTTTTGGATAGACACGATTACGAATAAAAAGACGTTTATTTTCCTGGTTTACTTGTTGAACAATATGGCTTAAGTTAATCCGTTTCACTTGGAAGTCTTGCTCAATTAATCGAAAACGTGACATATAAAGCACTGTATTCAATCCATTTTGAAGCTTTTCATTCTCATCGCGAATGCTGGAGGAATAAGGTTCATCCAAATCACGTGCCATTAATTCAATCACTGAAATTGGTGTTTTCATTTGATGTACCCATAAATCTATAAAAATTAACTGCTCCTCTTGTTTATCGCTTCTTTTCAATAGCTCATTTTGATATAACGTATAATAAGATTTCAATAGTTGATGAAGTGCGTTATATATTGGTGTATGATTTTCTCTTACAAGTGCTTCATCCATTGCTTCCAAAGGTTTTGATAATCGTTTATAAAATGTTCTGCGACTCAAATACTGGTAGGTAAGATAAGCGAGCAAGAGCATCATCCCTAAAAATCCACTGTATATGGCAAGTTTCCCATCACGAAATCCCTCTAGCCAAAAAACAAGCACAACCAAACAAAACTGTGCAAATTGGACAATGATAAGTAGTATATGCTCTCTTATAAACAGTTTCATTTTAAAATCCTCCCTACCACGTAATATGTAATCTATATCCAACACCACGAACCGTTTCAACTGCATTTTCTATTCCTAGTTCTTGCAATTTTTTTCTTACGCGTGTCAAATTAACATTCAATGTATTATCATCAACAAATGCTTGATCGTCCCATATACGTTCAAGCAAATCTTCTCTCCCCGTCACTTTTGGATATCGTTCGATTAACATTTCGATAATATTTGCTTCGTTTTTCGTCAAAGTGATATTCTTATCTGCAAAATGAAGTTCGAAACGTTCTGGATATAAAATTAACCCATTCGTTTCTACTTTTCTTTCTTCTGAGATGACTGCATATTCACCGTATGCACGTCTTAATTGGCTGCGAATTTTCGCTAACACTACTTGAGAGTGAAATGGTTTTGTAATAAAATCATCTCCACCATTTTCAAGCGCCATTACTTGATCCATTTCTCCAATTCTTGCTGAGATAAAAATGATTGGACAGGTCGATACTTGGCGAATCATTCTACACCAATAATAACCATCAAAACTTGGCAAATTAATATCCAATAATACTAAATGGGGATCGTAATTTTTAAATTCCTCCATTATTTGTTGAAAATCAGTGGCTATATATGATTCAAACCCATATTTTAAAACCGTGTCATGTAGTAGTTCTGCAAGTTTACTATCATCTTCTACAATAAATATTCTTTGCATAATTATTTCCTCCATCCAAAAAGCCTTTCTACCATTATAATAGCAGAAAGGCACAAATCCAGTCATATTCTTTTCATTTTTTGTTTATTTTTTTCTCCATATAAGTCAGTTTCATAAGTCAATAACAGGATGTAAAATCCGAACATTAATATCTGCTTGAGAATGGCTTTCACTGCAGGCGGACACTTTCCGCGGGCACGGCCTCAGCCTCGGGCCAACAGGACGTTGGTCATGAAGGCGTTGCGACACGACGTCGCGGTTTTAGCCTTCCTTCCCCTGATTCAAAATTCGCTCGTTGTGGGGTCTTCCGAAGCACACGATGTGCTAGCGCAAGCGTTGCGACAGGACGTCGCGGTTTTAGCTTGTGTTCCTTAATTGTGCTGTTCCCGCAGGAGTCGCCGCCTTACGTTACAGCCATTCGAGTCAGATTCCAAAAAGCACGAATTTTTACGAAATTTACTTTTTAAACGTTCGGATTTTCATTCAATAAATCCAATTATGAAATTAACTCAATTATGGCTTGTTAAAAATGATGCATCGTCTGAACTGTTAACAAGGTCATCATATTTATATAAAGTAAAAACGCCAGTGAATTTCCTTTATCCATCCCAGTTAATTGAAATCGATAAATGATATTCACTAACGTTATATTTTTATTCCTCTTGAATGTGTGCACAACAAGCAACATATTTGCTTTATTTCTAACACCAGTAAAAGGTTTGTTTATATTGTGATTGCACATTTATTTTACGCTTTAAAACTATACAGATATTCTATCCTCGACTTTAACAAATACACCTTTATTAATTGGATAACCTGGTTCAGTAATTTTCACACGAATAATAGATCCAATCATATCTGGCGTGCCTTCAAATTCAACTTTCATATAGTTATCAGAATACCCAACAAGTTTTCCTTCTTTTGAGCTTTTTTCTTCTGGAATTACTTCAAGTACGTCGCTCTCAAATTCGGAA
>DATGUH010000031.1:0-6575 GCA_035301445.1 Pseudogracilibacillus sp.
CGATCGTGATTTGTTTGGGGTGCTACAAAAGTGAGTGGCAATTTTAACTTTTTTGCCTGTTCTTCTAATTCTTCTCGCCAATTTGTGTGAATTTCTCCTGCTAAGTATACGGTTAAATTCATTATCATCCCTCCAAATGTATTATACGGTTAATTTGTTCTTTATAGCAAATTTTCTAAATCATTTAAAAGAATATTTGTTTTTATTTACTGAAAAATATACCTTGGATAATTTAATTATTTGTACTAACATGATATGATAAGAGCAGTATCTATTTTTAAATAAATTTGTACAAATTCTATAGCGGATTACACTCTAAGTGGAGGCTTATACCGAAATGAAAATGACTAGTATTAAAATGAAAAAGTTATTAGAAGATAAATTAAAAAATGACTCTTATAGAATATCTTATAATCGTGATAAAGACACAATGCGAATAGAGTGGAAAGAAACCAAACAAGGGATGACCATTTCTTTGCCCCAAGTAGTTGGAAAGTATGAGGAAAAGGGGGATGAAGCTGTAAAGGATCTAGTTGCTCATGTAACGGAAGCATTATCCATTATGAATCAAGACTATACATTGAATCAAATGGAAAAACACATTTATCCAGTCATTCGTTCTACCTCTTTTCCAACCGAAACAAAAGAGGGGAAAAATTTAATAACGAGGGAACATACCGCAGAAACGCGTATTTTCTATGCAATTGATTTAGGTAAATCCTATCGTTTAATTGAAGAAGCATTATTAAATGAAGAAGGTTGGAACGAAGAACGGCTTCACGAGCATGCGTTATTTAATTTACGAGCATTATCTTGCGATTATAAAAAAGATCAAGTGCAGGATAATGACTTTTATTTTCTTGCAACCCAAGACGGTTATGATGCAAGTAGAATATTAAATGAGCAGTTTTTATCTGAAATGGAAGCAAAATGTGAGGGCGAAATGGCCATCGCAGTACCTCATCAAGACGTGCTAATCATTGCTGATATTAAAAATAATACAGGATATGATGTTCTAGCACAAATTGCGATGAAATTCTTTGCTGAAGGAAGAATACCGATAACATCGCTTGCACTAATGTATGAAGATAAAAAATTAGAGCCAATTTTCATTTTAGCCAAAAATAAACCTACTAAAAGGCCGGAATAATACAACACATTAGCATATTATGAAATCATAAGCTTACGTTGAAAGCAGGTGAAATCATGAAATGGAGTAATTTGAAAGATAAATTTATAGATATGTTTTATAAAGAAATTGAAGTAGAGGAAGAAACCCTAGATGTTGATGTTAAGGATGCATCTGGTCAAGTATATGGTACGGAGCAATACCGTTTAGCGTCTATTGAACCGGAGAAAAAGGATGTTAAAGTACGGTATCAATATCCGCGAAAAAGGGATGTACCATTCCGCTTTCCCGTAATACCAGATGAAGAAAAGTTTTCATCTGGTCATTCAGTGCCCCGAAAACCACGGGATAAAAACAATAGCATGATGACTAATATACCAAGACAAGGGAAAACAACAACCCAGGAAATGGATGATGTACCAGCCTTTATGCGTCGAAATCGCTCACAAAACCAAAAACAACCATCTGCCCAGCAGCTAGATTCAAAGGCATCAAAGGAAGCAAAGGCATCAAAGGCAGTAGATAACGGGCAGGATGAACCTATTAAAATATATCCACATTCTAAACCGGATGAATTAGATGCTGTTTTTAAGAAACGTGATCGTAAACGGGAGGAAGTTGAAAAGGATATACAGCAGCCTGAAGAATTAACAACAAAAGAGTTATTGAATCATTCTTTGGAGAATAAAGCTGTTACAAATAATTTGCCAACGACTCGTTATAAGAAAGAAAATACGGAAGATAAGGCAGAGGAACAAGACTTAACACTTTCTTCAGAACGACGCTTTAATAAAGATTCGAAAAATGAAAAAGTCGATGCTCATATAAACGATACTCGTATAAACAATGAAACTACCATTCAACAAACGCAAAATGATCAACCTAAACAAGTTGTATCTCCTATTCAACAACATGTAGAAGGAAAAGTGGAGGATACACCGCTTGAACCTGACGTACCAGAATATTTATTGAATGATCATGGTAATGAATCGATGATTGATGAGGATTGGCTAATAGAACAACAAATTTTATTAGAAGATACATTTACGCATTTTAATATTGACGCGACTGTTGTTAACGTGACACAGGGACCTTCTGTCACGAGATTTGAAATTCAACCAGCGCTTGGTGTGAAAGTGAGTAAAATTAAAAACCTTTCAGATGATCTGAAACTTAATCTGGCTGCAAAGGATATTCGAATTGAAGCGCCAATACCAGGTAAAAATACAATTGGGATAGAAATACCAAACAAGACAATGCACTTGGTTAACTTACAAGAAATATTTGAATCAAATTCATTTAAAGATGCAGAATCACCTTTAACTGTTGCATTAGGGCTAACAATTGAAGGCTCACCTATAGTTACAAATATCGACGAAATGCCACATGGACTTATTGCAGGTGCAACCGGTTCAGGTAAAAGTGTTTGTATCAACACCATTATTTTAAGTTTATTGTATAAAGCACATCATGATGATGTAAAATTACTACTCGTTGATCCAAAAATGGTAGAATTAACACCATATAATAATATTCCACATTTGATTGCACCAGTTATTACAAATGTAAAAGCCGCTACAAAGGCTTTAAAATGGGCAGTCAATGAAATGGAGGATCGCTACCGGAAATTTGTAGATCTTGGCGTACGTAATATCCAAAAATATAATGAAAAGGTAGCTAAAGGCGAGACTGATGATGAAAAGATGTCATCTATCGTAATTATTATAGATGAATTATCCGATTTGATGATGGTATCTCCACAAGAGGTAGAAGATGCAATTTGTCGAATCGCACAAAAAGCACGTGCATGTGGGATCCATCTCTTACTCGCGACACAACGCCCGTCTGTGGATGTCATTACAGGATTGATTAAGGCGAATATACCGACTAGAATTGCATTTAGTGTTTCTTCACAAGTGGATTCTCGGACGATGATTGATGCTGGAGGTGCTGAGAAATTACTTGGTAAAGGTGATATGCTGTTTGTTGAAAATGGAGCTGGGAAAGCAGTTCGATTACAAGGACCCTTTGTTTCTGATGAAGAAATTGAAAGAGTAGCAGGCTACGTACGTTCTATTGCCGAACCAGTGTATCTCTTTGAAGAAGAGCAATTGCTAAACTATGTAGAAGAAGAGGAAGAAGACGATTTAATGGGGGATGCTGTTAGATTTGTAGTCTCACATGGTCAGGCAAGCACATCCTTATTGCAAAGACAGTTCAGAATAGGGTATAATCGAGCCGCAAGATTAATTGACAATTTAGAAGAAAAAGCGATTATTTCTGAACAAAACGGCTCCAAGCCACGAGAAGTACTAGTATCTGAAGAACAAATTGAACATTTATAAAAACGTTATAAACTAAACAAGGAGATCCCTTTATGAAAGAAATTGAACAGAAACTGGCCGGCAAAATCAGCCGATTAACGAATAAAACTTTTAAATTCGATGAAAGAATAGGAGAGGGTTGGTTTTCAGCCGTTTACTTTCTTAAAACACGGGAAATAGTAAAAAAGAAATTGCCAGATAATACCGTAACTATGCAATTTTTTCAAAAAAGTAATGCGGTTATGTGTGGTACGGATGAAGTGATTGCTTTAATACATACTTTTGCAGAAAATCCCGAGGAATTAGAAATTTATTCTTTGAAGGACGGGGACAAAATCAAGCCGTTTGAATCTGCACTTACGATTACAGGTCCTTATCAAAGCTTTGGTTATTTAGAAGGTATTATTGATGGTATATTGTCAAGAAGAACTTCTGTAGCTACAAATGTATATAATGTGGTAAAAGCAGCCAGAGCCTCTGGGAAGCAAAAACCAATTATTTTTATGGGTGATCGTGATGATCATTTTACACAACAAGCCGGGGATGGCTATGCTGCATTTATTGGCGGATCAACTGCTCAAGCAACACATGCTATGAATGAATGGTGGGGCAAGGAAGGAATGGGAACCATGCCACATGCACTCATTCAAATGTTCCGCGGAGATATTGTTGCAGCGACAAAAGCATATCATGATATGTTTCCTAATGATGACATTATGGCTTTAGTTGATTATAATAATGATGTTATTACTGACTCACTTAAAGTAGCAGATGCACTTGGAACCCATTTAAATGCTGTTCGAGTCGACACTTCTAAAACACTTGTCGATAAGTATTTCTTAAGAAATCAACACTTAATGGGTAAATTTGATCCAAGAGGTGTAAATCCAGAACTTATTTTTGCATTAAGAAGGGCTCTCGATGATGCAGGACATGATTATGTAAACATTGTTGCGAGCGGTGGTTTTACGGAAGAGAAAATTAGTAATTTTGAAGAACTTAACGTTCCTGTTGATATGTATGGTATTGGCAGTAGTTTGCTGAAGTTAAACATTGGTTTTACAGGTGATAATGTACTCCTGAACGGGACACATTCAGCAAAAGAAGGACGCAAATATTGGCCGAATGACCGCTTGGAAAAAGTGGAATATAAAGGTGACTCAAATCAATTGTGAATCTGTCATTAACGACAGATGAATGAAATAATAACGGACTTAATTTTGGAGGTTCATCATGGTAAATTACCACTTTATAGGTATTAAAGGAACAGGAATGAGTGCACTTGCACAAATATTGCATGACTCGGGTGAAGTTGTGCAAGGATCTGATGTGGATAAACGTTTTTTCACGCAAACAGCACTAGAGGAAAAAGGCATTCCAATATTACCTTTTTCTAGCGATAATATTAAGGAAGATCAAATAGTTATAGCGGGTAATGCCTTTACAGAAGATAATATTGAAATCAAACAAGCACTAGAAATGGGAGTTACTTTTTATAAATATCATGAATTTCTAGGGAAATGGATTGAAAGATACACAAGTGTTGCCGTAACAGGTTCACATGGAAAGACTTCAACTACGGGTTTGTTAGCGCACGTATTATTAGAAAATGACCCCATTTCTTACTTGATTGGAGATGGAACTGGAAAAGGGAATGTTGACAGTCAATATTTTGCATTTGAAGCTTGCGAATATAAACGACATTTTCTTAATTATTATCCTGATTATATGATTATAACTAACATCGATTTTGATCATCCTGATTATTTTAAAAATATTGATGATGTTTATGATGCCTTTCAAACGATGGCAAAACAGGTAAATAAAGGGATTATTGCTTGCGGCGAAGATGAACATTTACAGCATTTGCAAACAAAGGTACCAATTATTTACTATGGCTTTGCAGAAGGTAATGATTTCCAAGCAGTGAACATACAAGAAACGGATGACGGAACAACTTTTGATGTTCATGTCCGGAATACTTACTTTGATACGTTTACGATTCCACTTTTCGGGAATCATCAAATATTAAATGCGCTTGCTGTCATTGCTTTTTGTCATTATGAAGGCATGGAATCAAAAGGCATGAAGGCTCTCAGCACTTTTGGAGGCGTAAAGCGTCGTTTTACAGAGAAAACACATGGTCATCAAGTTTTGATAGATGATTATGCTCATCATCCGATAGAAGTTGCTGCAACTATTGATTCTGCACAGAAGAAGTATTCAGACAGGGAAGTTGTCGCTATTTTTCAGCCACATACATTTTCAAGAACAAAAGTGTTTTTGGATGAATTCGCTGAGAGTTTAAAAGTGGCTGATTATATTTATTTATGTGATATCTTCTCTTCTGCAAGGGAGTCAGATGGCGATTTTGCAATTGAACACTTGCAAAATAAAATACCTGGAGCAAAATTGCTCACAGTGGATAATACTGCTGAATTAAAGCAATATACGGACGCAGTGCTTATATTTATGGGAGCAGGAGATATTTATAAATTCCAGCAAGCATATGAAGCATTATAATCGGAATACTTTAGTAAATGGGTATTGTTTACATTTTGTATATCCAAAGTGGAGTGAATTCATTTTATGCCACCCACTGTATGATTGTTTTAACTGTCATTAATGCTTACTACATCTGTTGTCATTTTTAATGATTTAAAAAAATGTCGATTAAACAATGATAATGTATGAAAAAATTGTTAAAATACGTTACTATATTAGATAGATGTTCGCATCATGTTGATATGAGCCTATTTTATAGGAATCATTCAAACACATATCAATAAAATGTCGAAATAAGTTTATATTGGAGGAGCTGAATAGTCATGAATGCCGCAATAACTATTGGAATTATCGTTTTTGTTGTTGTCTTGGTAGCTATAGCTGTCTATGTTGTACAAACACTTAAAGCAGCGCAGCGAGCATTGAATAATGTAGCAGACACATTAGAAGGAGTAGAGCGTCAGGTTGAAGGAATTACAACAGAGACGACGCTGTTACTTCAAAAAACGAATGATTTAGCTGAAGATGTCAATCATAAAGTAGCAAGATTGAACAGTGTTTTTGAAGGAGTAGAAGAAGTTGGTGATACGTTCAATAACCTCACTCGTTCGATGAAA
>DATGUH010000032.1:0-8985 GCA_035301445.1 Pseudogracilibacillus sp.
AGTAAAAATACAAATGAAATCTACCAAACTGTTAAAAACAATGTCGAACCAGGATCAATAATCCTCATGCATGACATTCACGAAGTCACAGCAGATGCACTGCCTAAAATATTAAGTTATTTAGATAATGAAGGTTATGAAATGGTAACCGTATCTGAGTTACAACCATATATAGAAGGAACGAATAATGGAGCTTATTTTGGATATTAAAACAATCACTTTAATTTTGCTTAACATATTACTTCTTATAATATATATTATGTAAACTAAAGTATTAAAAATAATTAAGTTAAGTGTTCCTGTTCTTTTATATACAGCTGAAGTGATATAAATTTTTTTAGGGATTGTATCGAGTAATCTAGCCACCTATGCATAAATCCACTTTAAGTTCTTGTAGTATCATTTCAACTGTTATCACCCGGCTGCTTTCGTAAACCTAACTTACAAAATTATTCTCTAAAACACCTCCTATACTATCAAATAAATAACTCGATATTACAATATAGGACGCAAATAGCACATATTTGTCCCGGAAATGCGCCCTGCTATTGAAATAATAACTAAAAATATTCTAGACTTTTTTTGCATCAAGCAGTTTTGATTATTTGAATTCTGTGATATGTAAAAGACCTTAAGTCTTTCTCTCCACATACACACTCGTAACGCCCAATACGAATAGTAACAATACACCCAACAGCGTAAGATTAGACCAATGAAGTCTTGGATCAAATAATTGTAAGAAAAATGTAAATACAGGTATAAAGCATAAAGACATCATTACTAGAAATGTTTCACAATACTGAATTCCCTTTTGTAATAAATACATGGGAATTAAAACACCTATAATTGTTACAACCAGAATCCAACTGATATTTTCCATTGTATAATCAAAAATCAAATCATATGTAAAAAAGAAAGAAAATAATATAATACCGTAAAATCGCTTTGATAAAATCATCGAACTTGTCCAGCCTGCACGACTCAACTGTTTTGAATATATTGTACATAGAACCGCTCCTAATCCGCATGCTATACTCGCAATAATACCAAGGATTATATTCACATTCCACTGCATCTCTGTAGCTGATTGCCCGGTGAAAATCGCATAAATTAATAGTAATGTTGTAAGTAAGGTTCCAATTGCAATTATCCAATTTTCTCGTTTGACGGCTTGCCTTTGTAAAAGGGCTATCAAGACGACAAACAAAGGGCCGACTCCCATTTCTAATGAACTGACAATGGCTGGTTCAATATACTTCAACGCAAAGTATAATCCCATAAAAGCCAATACGGATGAAAGGTTCAACTTCAATAAAGGAATCCACGCTTTATACCAATGATAGGACTGTTTTTGCTTTCGTGCGAACCATTGGAAATAACAAGTAGTAATAAAAAAACTCATTCCGGTAAATAAAAAAGGATGAACAGCTTGTACACGATTACCATAATAAACTTGACTTAATGCTGTCAGAATTGCGGATAATAATAGAGCTAATACCCCTATCATATATTTGCTTTGAATCTTGCTTACAGCATATTCCAATGCAACCCCTCCTTCTACTTTGTTCAATTATCTTTCTTTCAAATGATCACTACATTAATCGTACTGTTACATCTAAAAATTAATTTTTGAACTTGTCCCTATCTCTCTTATCAGCTTTTCTTAACATCTAACATTACTTTTTAACAAAATATAAAAAGCCTCGCCTCAATATATAAATATAGAGGCGAGGCTTTGCTCGCGGTACCACTCTAATTAGTTCATTAAATACATAATAACTGTCTTGTTTTCGATGGCCATCACCATCTATCTTTATAACGGCAGAAGTCCGACATCCCCTAGCAAGACACAGTTCAGGGAGTAGCTCTTGGATGAGTTCAAAGGGTATAATTGCCGATTCTCACCAACCATCAGCTCGCTGAAGTAATTAAAAACCTTTTACTATTTCCAATCTTTGCTTATTTGATATTTGATTGTAGGTAATGATATATCAATAAAACTGAGTTGTCAAGATGAAATTTAATCTACTATCAATTCTAGACTTGTTGACAAGCTAATTTAACTAAAAATTATATAAGGAAATGTACTTCGTTTCGTGTAGTTTCGTGTACTCGTAGAAATATTCTGTTATTATTTTCTAATGATTAGCAAAAGAACTAACCAATATCGGTTAGTTCTCCATTTCAGACAATATTATTGTTTATACTGTGGTTCTTCTTGTTGAATATATTGTAAACGGTTATTCAACTCATCCACGATTGTTTGTTGTTGATCTGCAAGCTGTTGAAACATTTGCTTAGCATTTTGATCCTCTGTTTCCAATGCAAAACCTTTCAAGCTTGCGCATGCACTTTCAGCACCTGAAATGACCTGTTGCATTTGTGAACCTACTGTCATTAAAAGACACCTCCTTCAACACTGTTACTTTATCCAAAAAGGTGTCAAAATATGAGTGTATTTTATTACAAATACAGATATTTAATGTTTGTCTGTGAGAATTCTGTCAGTTTTGAAAGCAACAAAACTTTAAGAGTTCTTTTCAATTTCTTGTGCAAATTGAATAAAGAAATCCAATGATTCGGGATTACTTAGAGCATCTTTACTAACGGCATCATCTAATGATTTCCCTATTAAGATATTCTTGATAGGAACTTCAAGTTTTTTTCCGTTCAAAGTTCTAGGAACATCTTTAATTTCATAAATGTCATCTGGAATATGTCTTGGTGAACAGTTATCACGTACTTGTTGTTTTAATTGTTTTTTAAGGTCTTGATCTAATACAGTGCCTTCTTTTAAAACAACAAACAAAGGCATAAAAGGTGTCCCTTTCTCATTGCTAATATCAATGACAAGGCTGTCTTTTACACTACTAACTCTTTCTACGGCACTGTAAATTTCACTCGTTCCCATTCTAATACCACCGCGGTTGATTGTTGAATCAGACCTTCCATAAATTTGGCAACTGCCGCGTTTCGTTATGTTTATCCAATCTCCGTGACGCCATATACCTGGATAAACGTTAAAGTAACTGTTATAATATCGCTCATTATTATCATCATTCCAAAAGTAAATTGGCATAGAAGGCATTGGTTTCGTAATAACAAGTTCCCCTAATCTATCAATAACAGCGTTTCCATCCTGATCTAAAGCTTGAACATTTGCTCCCAAACTAATTGATTGTATTTCTCCTGCATGAACAGGAAGAGTCGGTGTACCACCTACAAATGCAGTACAAAGATCTGTCCCACCGCTCGTAGATACAAGCCATAAATCACTTTTTACCTGTTCATATACCCAAGAAAAACCTTCAGGCGGCAATGGTGATCCTGTAGAACCTATGCTTTTTAAAGTAGAAAGATTGAATTCTTTTTTAGGTGAAATATTGTTGTCTTTGCAAGAAAGTAAGTAACTTGCACTCGTTCCAAATACCGTCATATCCGTATCTTCCACTAACTTCCATAGTCTATTTATATTGGGATATCCTGGACTTCCATCGTATAGAATAATTGAAGATCCGGTTAGCAATCCGCCAACCAATAAATTCCACATCATCCAGCCGGTTGTAGAAAACCAGAAAAAGCGGTCATCCGGTTTCAAATCTAAATGAAAAGTACATATTTTTAAATGTTCTAGCAGAATGCCTCCTTGTCCTTGAACGATTGGTTTTGGAAGGCCGGTTGTGCCAGAAGAAAATAATATCCAAAGTGGATGATCAAAAGATACTTGTTCATAAGATAAAGTGACATTTTTATTTTGATTCATAAATGAATTCCATAATTCAGCATTATCTATATTTGAAATTTCGGGATTATTGTCTAAATATGGCAAGATAATAGTCTTTTTAAGCGATGGAACTGCTTGCTGAATAGAAGAAACAGTGTCCATACGATGAAAGTCTTTACCATTATACCGATATCCATCTACTGCTACTAAAACAGTTGGCTCAATTTGTTTAAACCGATCAATGACCATAGCACTTCCGAAATCCGGTGAGCAACTAGACCATATCGCTCCAATACTAGCGGATGCCAAAAAAGCAATAACAGATTCCGGAATATTGGGCATAAAAGCTACGACACGATCCCCTTTTTGTACGCCTGCATCTTTTAAACTGGCAGCAAAAGAAGACACTCGCCGATAAAGTATTTCCCAAGACATTTCTTCTAGTGGACGGATTTCAGATTGGGAAATGATAGCGGGTTGATCATCTCTCATGTTTCGAAAAATATGTTCAACAAAATTGAGTTCAGAACCTGTAAACCATTTTGTTCCTGGCATTTTATTATCAGAAAGTACAGCACTATAGGGTTTTGAATGCTGTATATGAAAGTATTCCCAAAGTGACTCCCAAAATTCAGCAGTATGAGTAACAGACCAATTCCAAAGTTCACTATAGTTATCAAATGATAATTGATGTTTTGTTTTGAGCCATTTCATATAATGGGCAATATTTGTTTGGTTTTTAAAAGAAGTAGAAGGTTCCCATAATAACGTTCCTTCTTTGACGATATCGGACATAAATATTCCTCCAATAAAATTTGATATTTTTAAAATAGAAGGCGATTTCAAAAGTGTCTTTTTGAAAAAGTGATAGGCGATTTTAGCAAATCAGGAGTATTCCACACCCACTCTAGAAACTTTGATTACTTTCATGTTTCTCAACAGCCACTAAAACTCTCCAAAATTATTTTCACATTTCGGGTACGGGTTGGCCCTCAGGCAAAAAGAAAATTATCCATATTACTAATGCTTATAAATACTCCTCTATAGAACGTAAACGGATACCATAAGTTTTCATGCCTGTATTAATTGTTTCTACTTCAAAATGTCTGACAGCTTCGTCAATCTGACATGTTAGTGGCAAGTCACATTTAATTTCTGCCAGTGATTTACATAAATGAAACATATCCAATTGTTCCGCAAGTTTCTTTTGTAATCCTTTTGTAAGTTCGGATTGCTTTTTTAAGATATTTTCTATCGTATCATAAGTTTGTAATAATGTTAATGCTGTTTTTTCACCTATCCCTTTAATACCCGGATAATTATCAGCACTATCACCAGTAAAGCCTTTTAGTTCTGCAATCTGATTAGGACGCACACCTTTTTTATCATAGAAATTCTCTTCTGTATATACATCATAATTACCGATACCCTTTTTCATAATCGCTACGTTCACATGCGGTTGAACAAGTTGCAGCATATCCTGATCTCCTGTTTGAATCACAATTTCATAATCATCACGGTATTTTTCTGCAAGTGAACCAATTACATCATCAGCTTCATAATTTTCTTCGCCAATATTCGGAACGTTAAAAAGTGTAACAACATCTTTAACTAATTCAAACTGAGGGATAAGTTCCTCCGGAGGTGCACTTCGATTCGCTTTATAATTTGGATACATTTCTGTACGAAAAGTTTTTGATCCCATATCCCAACAGCAAAATATATGGCTTGGATCAAATGTCTTTATCCCATCAAGAAAGTATTTAAGAAATTGATGCACACCATTAGTTGGCGTACCATCTTCCCTCCTCATAAAATTTCCACTGTATGCTGTTGCAAAATATCCACGAAAAAGCAGCGCCATACCATCTACAAGTAATATTCGTTTCAATCAAACCTCTCCTTATGCAATACTGTTAATTGTTTCTTTAATGTGTTTCTGTGCTTTTTGTAGTTGTTCAATGTCGACCGTTGATTCTAAAACACTTATATGTTCTTCCGCTATAAGCGTTATTTCTTTTTTCGCTGTGTATTTCATGTTATCAACATGCGCTTGCCAGGCTAGTTTATAATCTGATTTCATTTTTTTATTGCATTCATTTAGATAATCTTTTGTTTCAGGTTTTAAGATTTCGTAAAAAGCTTCTTTCATGTTTTCTCGTTCATTTTGTTCGAAAAAACTCTTCATATTTTTATACAATTTCAATGCTTTTTGAAATTTATCCATTTCTATATTTTCAAAAGCCTGTTCATATGCAGGTGTTGAAAATGTAATCTCTGGTTGGCTTGGGAAGACAAATGAATCATTGAACTTTTTAGCTTCTTCTTGATTCAATGCATAAGCCTCTTTTAATAAGTCACGCATATAAGCCTCAATTCGCAAACTAACAGCACGTACCTCTTGCAATAATTCATAACCGACATAATCAACGAACTGGTTGCGATTTATTGCTAATTGATTTTGTGCTTGCTTTCCAGTCGTATTAATGGTGCTTGGATTAAAAAATTCGGTAAACATGTCATGAAATTCGATATATAATCTCTCCAAAACAAAGTGTAATTGACGATCAATACGGTGTATAAAACGCTCTTCAAATACAGACATGTTTGTTTGATCAATAGCAGATACTGCTTGTTTTCGTTGTTTCATCAATTCATTAATCTTTGATTTACGGTCTGCTTCATTTAACTCTTGGGAGTGAATGAATGATTCAAGCATTGTTAGAATACGATTCATATCCCAAACAGAAGATTCTGCTGTTAGTTTTATTAAATCATCATCAATAAAACGATAAAAAGACTCTTCAAAATGCTGCATCTCCTGATTTAATGTATTATTTGCTAATTTTTCTTCCAATGATTGCTTGCTTGAAACCGGGAAAATTCTAGGATTACGTATTCCGAATTGTAAAAGTTGATCTGACACATAGTCGACGACAAGTTTTAGATCATCTTGACTTTCCGCTAAATCAGAAGCATTAACGATGAAAAACATTTTATCCATTTCAAAAGATTCTTTTACTCTGCCAAGTTGTATAAGGAAGTCTCTATCTCCCTTTGTAATGGCATGGTTATAATAAGTTACATACAATATAGCGTCGGCTTCTTTAATATAATCAAAGGCAACATTCGTATGTCTCGCATTAACAGAATCCGCACCGGGTGTATCGACTAGTGTAATCCCTTTTCTAGTGAGCGCACAATCATAATAAAGGTCCACTTCTTTAATAAAACAAGCGATCGTTTCGTCTGTTACATAAGATGCAAATGCATCAAGTCCAATGGTTATTTTCTCACCTAGTTCATTTTTTTGTGATTCATACCCGTTTATAACAGCTTCAAGATAAGCTTGGTATGTCTTTGATAAAGCAGTGTGTTCGTGAATTCGATCTTTTTTAATCCAGTTAATCCATTCCTCTAAATTCATTGATTGTTTTGTTAAGTGTTTCGTTATCATTTCCAAATCACTAATAAGTTCTGTATCACTTTTGATTGAAATGTTTACTGTGCCATGTGAAAATTCATTTGTTACCGGTGAAATTCTATTAATTACTGCTGTTGTAGGATTTGGTGAAACTGGCAAAACTTTCTCCCCAAATAAAGCATTTGAAAAAGAAGATTTTCCAGCACTAAAAGTTCCAAACAGCGCAATCGTTAGTTCTCTGTTTTCTAGACGATCTTTCTTTTGTTTTAGCTCTTTAATTACCGTCTGAAATCCTTTCATTGATGCTGCTTCATCTACCACACCGTCAATTGCAGCAATGATTTCGGAAACATTATATTCAACATGTTGATCAGTAGATGTTTCAGAAATTGTTGCTGCTTCTTCGGATTGACTGGATTCGTTAACCACTTCTGGAAATTCTTCATCGCGCAATTGTTGTTTTTGTGAAATGGCTTGATCTAGTAAATGTAATCCAGTCTCGCTGAGAGTTGGAAGCTCCCAATGCTTATTTAATGCTAATAGTTTATCTTGTAATTCTTCTTGTATTACTTCATTTTCTTTTAAATGCTGTAGTTGTTCTTTGTAAGGTTTTAATTCCTCTTTTAATTCTGTTTCCTTATTATTAAAAATTTCTTGTGCTTGTTTTTCGATTATATTCCATAGTTTACTTAATTCACTACGGTATTTTGATTTAATGCCCGCACTAATTTCATTTGTATATTGCAGAACATAATTCCCATTCACTTTAGCACCAGATTTTAAATAAGCATATAAATCATCTGCATTTAAAGATACTTGGAAATTCGTTACTTTTTCCAATAAAGATTCTTTTCCAATTCCATATGTTTGCAAAAGCGAAATGAGTTTTTCACGTAATTTCCATTGTATAGTGTTCTCCATTGTTTCAGTTAAAGCATCTTCAAAGGCATTATGTCGCCTTTTTTCTTCCTCAACTGTCTTCTTTTTAGACTGAAAAAAGCCAATTTTAAAATCCTTTTCTTGCGCATAAAGAAAAGATTCAGCTAAATCTCTCACATTTCGCGGCATTAAATAAGCATTTTTAAGCGTACTTTGAATTTCTTCATTAAATGCTTGTTCAAAAGCCATACCCTTTTGTTGAATAGAGGTAAGCTGTTGTTCTAAGTTTTCTATATGTTTTATTTCTTTTTTATCTAATGTGGTGTGTTCAGAAACAAAACGTTCTTCATATTTACTTTTCAGAAAAGCCCGGTGTGCCCTAAGTACCGATTCTATCGAATGAATTAAGTTTGGTTGGATGTCCTGCAATTTAGACAATTGTTCAAATATATCTTCTTTTAAATAGACTAATTGATTTCGAGGATGATCCGCATTTAATATAGATGTATAGTAAATTTTCTTTGGTTTGATTCTCCATTGGTCAAACGTTTGTTTAACTCGCTTATCGTAGTCATAGAAAGGAATCTCAGCTTCTTGGTGTTTATCAACTTGATTAATAACTATATAGATAGGTATTGATTGTTTTTGCATTTCTTGTAAGAAATATAAATTTACTTCCGACTGCACATGGTTATAATCCATTACATAATACAATTGATCAATTAAGTGCATAGCAGACTCTGTCATCAAGCGATCTGCTTCATCTGCAGCGTCAATACCTGGTGTATCAAATATCGCCCGGTTTGGAGGTAATATATGATCACTTGTATTGATTTCAATTTGTCTAATTGTATCACGATCCATACAATAATCTTTAATTCTATCAATATTATATGGTTCTTTATATTGTACAGGATCATCTTCTTTAAAATATACTTTAGCTACCCCATCTCCAGAA